>CALVWG010000001.1 GCA_944364655.1 uncultured Bacilli bacterium
CTATTTATGAAAAATCAACATATTTAAATTATCCTAATAGCACAATAAAATCAAAATCTGAAAGAATGTTTGAATATTTTTGTGAAAATAATGAAAACATTAAGTGGTTTTATAAAAATGGAGAAAAGTCTAGTGATTATTTTTCAATAGTTTATGTAGATGCAGTAAATCATAAGTGGCACTTTTACCCTGATTTTATAGTGTGTGATCAAAATAATAAAATTTGGATTATTGAAACTAAAGGTGGAGAAAATGCTGAAGGCGAATCTAAAAACATTGATATTAAAGTAGAGAATAAATTCGAAGCACTAAAAGAATATGCTAAGAAATATGATGTCAATTGGGGATTTGTTAGATATTATGATAAAAATGAGCAATTATATTTTTGCAATACTGAATATACAGAAAGTATGGAAAATGATAATTGGCTTTTGTTAAAGGAGCTTTTTTATGAATAATAAATGTCAAGTATTTACACCAGATGAAATATGTGAAAAAATGTTAGATTTAGCAACATATAAAGATAACCTATATGGGAAAAAAGTGTTAGAAAATTCTTGTGGTGATGGACATGTGCTATCTAAAATAGTGACTAGATATATTTTGGATTGTTTAAAACATAAAAAAAATAATGAAGAAATAAGAATAGGACTTGAAAATGATATTTATGCATATGAAATAGATAATAAACACCGATTAAATTGTATAAATTTATTAAATGATATTGCTTATACATATGGAATCAACAATGTAAAATGGAACGTATTAAAAAAAGATTATTTGAAGTCTAATTCAAATAAAACTTATGATTATATAATCGGGAATCCACCATATATTTCGTATAAAGATTTGGACGAAAAAACAAGAAAATATATAAAAAACAATTTTCAAACTTGCAATATAGGAAAATTTGATTACTGTTATGCATTTATTGAGAAAAGTGTAAAAGATCTTTCTGAGACAGGAATACTAGTTTACATAATTCCTAATAGCATTTTTAAGAATAAATATGCACTTCAATTAAGGGAATATATAAAAAACTCAGTAGATGAAATATATGATTATAAAAACCATAGAGTTTTTCCCAATGCTTTAACGTCGTCTGCCATTATAAGAATAGATAAAAATAGTAAGTCAAATAATATCAAATATTATGATTATAATTTAAAAAAGTACTTGATATTAGAAAAAAAAAATTTGGGAGAAAAGTGGTGCTTTAAAGAAGAAACTCAAAAAGCTAATTTTAAAAAAATTAGATTTGGTGAATTGTTCACTTGCTCTATTTCTATTGCGACTTTATCAAATGATGTGTTTGTTATAAAAAATTATATTGAAAAAGAAAACAAAATTTATGTTAATGGAATGGAAATAGAAAAAAAAATTTTAAGAAATGCCATATCGCCTCGAAATAAAAATTATGGAAAAAAAGAAAAAATAATATTTCCATATAAATATTTAAAAAATGGAAAACTATACAGATTTTCGGAAAAAGAATTTAAAGAGAGTTTTCCTTTAGCTACAAAATATTTGTTTTCAAATATTAATAAATTAAAAAAAAGAAAAGCTGATAAAGGAGCAAAATGGTTTGAATATGGAAGAACTCAAGCATTAAGTCACCTGAATCAGAAAAAACTCTTAATGTCAACAGTTATAACCAATAAAGTGAAAGTATACATATTAGATAAATTTGATATACCTTATTCTGGAATTTATATAGTGTCTAATAAGGATAATCTTTTATTGGCAAAAAAAATATTAGAAAGCGATGCTTTTTACCAATATGTATGCAATATAGGTATAAATGCCAGTGGTAATTCATTAAGAATTACTCCCTGCGATATTATGAATTTTGAAATAAATTTAGAGGAGTACGAAAAATGGAAAATTTAACATATAAAATATCAGCTCGTGCAGCAATTTTATTAGGAAGAGAGAATGTTTCAAAAGTTGACGGAGCTATCATAGAATTGATAAAAAATAGTTATGATGCTGATGCGACTATGTGCTTTATATATTTTGACAAAAATGCTATATATATAATTGACAACGGAACAGGTATGGATAAAAATGCCATTGAAAATAATTGGTTAACTATTGGAACAGATAATAAAAAAGAAAACTATGTTTCAAAAAGAAATAGAATAAAATCTGGTGAAAAGGGTATAGGTAGACTTGCCCTTGATCGACTTGGTGAAAAATATGACTTATATACAAAAACGAAACATAGTCATAAAATAATACATATAGCCACAAATTGGTATGATTTTGAAAAAAATAATAAAAATTTATCTGATATTCCAGTTTTTTATGAGGAATTTGATGATATAAATGAAATTTTTTCAACAGAAAAAATTTTTAGTGATATAAATTTTCAGAATTTTGAGAGTGCCACTATAATAAAAATTAGTGGATTGCGCGATGAATGGGATAAATCACTTTTTAATAAAATAAAGAGGATGTTAGGATACTTGTTGCCCCCAACAGAAAGAGGGGATTTTAGTCTTTTTTTTAAAGATTATATTGATAACAAAAAACATGAAATAACTAATAATGTATCAGAAGAATATGATTATAAGATTATTGCAGATTTTAATGGCGAGGATTTTTTTATTACATTGTATAGAAATGAGTTTGATGTTAATAAGATTCCAAATTATATGTATAGTGAAAAAGCATTTAGTAAGTATCCATATAGAAAATCAGACTTTATTCAGAAAAAATTTGAATACAAATATTCTATTGCTCAATTGTTAAATACTAATGATATAGAAAAAATTTCCTTAGCAAAAAAGGTAGGCGGTTTCAAGTTCCATTATATCTTTATGAAGTTAAGTGCAGGAACAAATGATATTCAAAAGTTATATTATAAAAACATTTCAAATAATCGTAAACTTTGGATGGAAGAAAATAGTGGAATAAAAATATATAGAGATGATTTTGTTATACGTCCATATGGGGATAATAAATCAAATGATTCTTATGACTGGTTAGGATTAGATGCACGAAAAGCACAAAGCCCTGCTGCTATTTCTCATCCAGGTATGGGGTGGAAAGTAAGAAATTCACAAGGACAAGGTACTGTTTTTATTTCTAGGGTTAAAAATGAATATATTTTAGATAAATCGAGTCGTGAAGGGATTATAGAAAATAAAGAGTTTTCTATATTAAAAGAAATGATTATATCTATAATATCTATATTTGAGAAAGATAGAGCATATATTGCAAAAAATTTTAAGATAATCAATGATAAAAAAAATGAAAAAGAAACGGTAAAAGCTAAAAGTACAGAAATTGCTAATAAAATATTGCAAAATAAGCTGACTGATGCTACAAAAAATATGCCAAAGGATAAGGATTCTGAAACTTTAGCAGAAGCAATTACATATTTTAGTGAAGAAAGAGAGGAATTGATTTCAGAAGTTAAATTATTGCGATCATTATCTACTAATGGATTAATTACGAGTACAATTGTACATGATCTTAAAACATTATCTGCAAATTTAATTAATAGAATAGATAATTTAGAGTATTGTATAACAACTAGAAATAATAATTTAATTAATGAACACCTTAAGACTTTAAAACGTGATGATTGTTTTTTGAAATCGTGGATATCAGTATTATTAAATCAAACAAAAAATGATAGAAGAAAAAGGAAAAAGGAAAATATTTTATCGGTTATAAATGATAGCATAAATATTATAAAACCAATATTAGACGCAAAACAGATTAAAATAAATAATTTACCATCTGCCGAAAATATGTATAAAAAGATATTTGTAACTGATTTTGAAACAATTATTTATAACTTAATAATTAACTCCATAGAATCATTTGAAAGAAATCCTGTGCCAAATAGATATATAAATATACAAATTAGTTATAATCAAGATAAATTTATAATTGATTACGAGGATTCGGGCAAGGGAATTGGAGATACATTTCCTGATCCATATGATATATTTAATTTTGGTGTAACATCTAAAGTAAATCAAAATGGAGAAAAGGTTGGCACTGGACTTGGAATGTATATAGTAGCATCGACTGTAAGAGAATATAATGGAGATTGTACACTTTTAGAATATAAAAATAAATTTAAATTGCGTTTAAGTTTTGAGATTGGAGAAATATAATTAGAATTGGTTGCTTGATAAATAAATTTGGCATGTAATCAAAAAATGAAGAAAGGTAATGGTTTTACAATGAAAGAAAAAATTGTCGTTGGAATTATTGATGATGATGATTCCAAAATAGTGAATATTTCTACGAACTTATTAAAAGATGCAAATACCATTTTAGAAAATAAGGAAATTGCTTCTCAAGATAAAAAAAACCTATATAATAAGTATGAAATTCTTCCTATAAAAATAGAATTAAATAATAATATTGAATCAATGATGAATAATATTTATGAAAAAAAAGTAAATGTATTATTAATCGATTATAAGTTAACATCATTTGCTAAAATTAAGTTTTCAGGTATTGACTTAGCTAAACGGGTAAATGATGAAATATATGAATTTCCAATTTTTATTTTGACATCTTACGAAGAAGATTTATATGATCATGAAATATTTGATTCGTATCAAATATTTGATTATCTTAGATATATGGAAGAAAAGTCAGAAACACTAGAGTTAAATTATAAAATCGTTCAACAATTTTTAATGTACAAAAAGAAACTAAAAAATTGGGAGGATAGATTGTTAGAAATTATACCATATGCTGGAACAAGTTCTGATATTGATGACGAAATATTTGATTTAGATTATAAAATATCGAAATCAGTCTATCATAATAAAGTTGCATCGCGACGTACTAAAAGAATAGTTTGCTCCGATAAAATGGAAGAGTTATTATCCAAATTGGAAGGAATAGTAAATGACTATGACAAATGATATTACTGATGAAATAAAACTATTATCAAAGACTGACAAAGTTATCTGTATTAAAAAAAATGTTCCTGTTAGAAGTTTTCATGGTAAAGTATGGAGGACAATGAAAACTAATAAAAAATATTTAGCTAGAGATTTTGAGCATAGATGTTGTTATTGTGATGATTTAGATGAGTATAATGGAAAATATGAATCATATGCAGTTGATCACTTTGCTCCAAAATCAAAGTTTAAAGATTTAGAATTTGATTATGATAATTTATTATACTGCTGTCGAATGTGTAATTCATCTAAATCTGATAAGTGGGTTGGAGTAACAGCGAAAGAAAATATAGTCGATAATAAAGGATTTATTGATCCTTGTATGCCCGAATATTATGCTAACTTAGCAAGGAAAACTAATGGGGAAATCATATTTTTAACAGAACTAGGAAAATATATGTATTATGAATTAAAATTATATGCTAAACAGCATCAAACAAATTATCAAATTAACAGACTAAGTGAAATCAAAAGAAGGATAGATACATTGTTAAAACATTCAAAGTTATCATTAAATGAAATAAAAAAATTAAAACGAATAAGAAATGAAATATGTGATAAAATTTTGGGTTATTTAGGATTATAAAATTATACTTGCAATCTCTCTCATTCAGAGCTAACATACAACACAAGGAATCGATTTTTATTTAATTATTTTAAAAGATGATGCCCATTGCCCCATATTTTGTTTATTACATGAAAATTGTGATAATATACTGAATTAAATTTTTAAAATTCTTGGTTAGGGTTTCAAAACAATTTAATTTCAGGAAAGGAGTACTTCTTGGTACTCTTTTTTTATAATTAAAAAAATATTATTAATTTTTTAAAATAATAATTTTAGTAAATTAGATAAATTTAGTAATAGCTTATTTGGATATTAACGAAAAAAGATGAATAGAATAAAAAATTATAGTAAATTACAAAATATAAAAATTTTTATTAATAATTTTATAAGTATTGTAAAGTTATCAGAAATATTATTATCAATTACACATTAAAAATTATTTGATATAATATTTGTAGATTTAAATTAATTAATAAAAGAGGTGTTAATGTGGATATTGAAAATATACAGCAAGCTTTATTTGAATGTTATTCAAAAGATTTATGTTATCCTAAAGTTCAAGAAGATTGGAATGATAATAATAAGTGTTTTGGTATGTGCGCAATAACAGCTCTAATTATTAATGATTATTATGGTGGAGATATTTGTAAAGTTTATGTTGATGGAATTAGTCATTATTATAATTTAATAGAGAATAAAATTATTGATTTAACTTCAAGTCAGTTTAATCATCAAATTGATTATAAAGATTATCAAATTATAGATAGACAAAAAATATTAATGATAGATACAAAGAATAGGTATAACATATTGAAAATAAGATTAATTCAAGCGTTACTAAGGCAAATAGATGAAAAAGTATTTAATTGTAATTCTTGTAATAAATTAGTAGATAAATTTCCTAATGATACAACGGTATTTATTGGAAAGAATAATGATATAGTATTAGTTGGCGAAGCACCAGCAAACAATGGTTGGCGAAAAAGTCATCAACTTTGGAAAGATGTTAATGGTAAAATATTACCTAGTGGAATTGTATTGCAAAAATTATTTGATATTATTGATAGAGATATTTTTGAAACTACATTTTTAGAATCAGTAAAATGTTTTCCACTTGAAAGAAAAAATTTAAAGATTTGTTCCAAAAATTGTAAAAATATAATGTTAGAACAATTAAGAATATTAAATCCTAAATTGATTATTACTTTAGGAGAATTTCCAACTAGAAATTTATTAGATTTTAAATTTGATAAGTTTGCAGATGTAGTTGGTAATATATATGAAGTTAACGGATTTAGAATATTACCCATTTACCATCCCAGTCCTATTTCTCCAAAAAGTTATACAGGAAACATTCCTATATTTGAAAAATTAAAAAATTTGAAAAATTAAAAATTAGAGAAAGATTTATAATATTTATTTATTTTTTGTTTAATATATTATTTTTTATATGAATTTTTTATAGATTATTCATATGTTTTTTTCAATTTAAAAGTGTTGCAGTTTAAATTTAAATTAACATTTTTAAATCATTTGACTTTTTATAATAAACTTCTTAAAATAGTATACCTAAGACCAGGTGATAAATTTTGAAAAATGTACATGTATCTTTTTTAATTGGTAATTCATCTTTTACAAAACTAAAATATATTGATGATTTAGATATTGTTGAAAAACAGCTTAAATTATCCATTCCGTTAATTACCGGAGCTAAAATTATTAATAATGAAAATTGTTTAAATATTTTTGTTGGTAAAGAAATAGTTTTGAATCAATTTTTAAAGAATAATTATTGGATTAATAAATATGATTTATCTTTAGAAAAGTTAATTGATATAAATTTAAATGGCTTTAAAAGAGCTTGTTTATTAAATTTTAAAAAATATGAGCAAATAGTAATTGGAATTAAAGATAAAGATATAATTGTACCTGATTATTATGCTTTAAAAAAAATGTTAATTAATTATATAAATACTATTAGTTAAGATTTTTGATTGAGAAAAATTTGAT
Organism: uncultured Bacilli bacterium; assembly: GCA_944364655.1. GTDB lineage: Bacteria > Bacillota_I > Bacilli_A > RF39 > UBA660 > Ventrenecus. The sequence continues at coordinate 7,516 of CALVWG010000001.1, forward strand.
TTTATTGTAAATTTAAATTATATTTATTTTTGTTTTGTGTTGTAAATTGTTTAGTAAATTTAAAGGAGATTTTTTTATGATTGATGATATTACTAAAAAAATATTACAAGTTGTTTTAAAAAGCGATTATTCTAAAGGGATGAATTATGATGAAAATTATTTGGAATTTGTTGGCATTACAAAATTAAGCACTCATAATAAAAAGTTTCAATTTTTAGTTGAATCAGAAAGTAGTTATCAAAAATACATGGTACAAATTGAAATAAATGATAATAATATTTTTAATACATTTTGTACATGTCCTCGTTTTAAAACTACAGGTAGTTGTAAACATGTCGCAGCTTGTTTAATTGTTTTTTCAGATAAAATTTTTGAAGCAAATAATAAAACTATAACAAATAAATCTTTAAATTTTTTGAAAAAATTACAAAATGAATTTAGTAATAATTTTGGTAAAAAAGAAGAAGTGTTTTTAGTTCCTTATTTAGAGTTTGTTGATAATTATTATTATGATGATTATATTGCTTTAAAAGTTAAAATTGGCCAAAATAAAATGTATTCGTTATTAGGAAAATATTCTGCTTTTATAGATTCTTATGAAAATAATCAACCTTTTTCTTTTGGTGTTAATTTTACTTTTGATCCTAATAAACATTATTTTAGTGAACAGAGTTTGGCACTTTTAGATTTAGTAAATATTATTAAAAAACATTACCGAATAAATGGAAATTCCGTTTATTTAGAAAGTACTTTATTGAAACAGTTAATGAAATTAATGGCAAATAATATTTTGATGGAAAATCCAGAAAGAAAATTATTAATAAAAAAGGAATTTCCAATAATTACAAATTTATCAAAAGATGAAAATGATTATCATGTTGATTTAAATGATATTAATAATATTAAGCCTTTAACTGATGATTTAGAATATGTTTATTTTAATAATACAATTTATCAATTAAATAAAGAACAACAATACTTTTTAAAAGAATGTTTAAAAAATAATATTGATGAATTAATTGTTCCTGAAAATGAATTTAATAGTTTGCAAAATAATGTTATTAGACTTGTTAAAGATAATATTAATTTAGATGAAAGTGTTAAAGATTTAGTAATTGTTTCAAAACCTGAAGTTAAATTTTATTTTGATTTAAATGAGGACAATATTGTAGCTCTTCCTAAATTTATTTATCAAGATAAAGAATTATCTTATTTTGAACAAGATGATATGGTTATAAGAGATGTTAATTATGAAAATGAAATAGTGAATATTTTAGCTAAATATAATTTTATTAAAGAAGATAATATGTTTTTATTAGATAATTTTGATGATATATGTGACTTTATAGATAGTGGTCTAGATGAACTTTCACAAAAATATTTGGTATTTACATCAGAAAAAATTAAAGATACAAAGATTGTAAAAAATAATACAATAACTTCTACTTTTAGTATTGGAAAAGATAATATTTTACATTATGAATTTGATTTAGGAATAATTAAAGAAGATGAATTAAAAAGTGTTTTAAATGCTTTAAAACAAAAAAAGAAATATTATAAATTAAATAATGGTGAAGTTTTAAATTTAGAAAATGATTCTTTAAAAGAATTAAATGATTTAAGTGAAGAACTAGATTTAAATAATGGTTTAGTTAAAGGAGAAATTCCTAAATATAGAGCTTTATATTTAGATTCTTTAAAAAATAGTAATTATCATATTATTAAAACAGATTCATTGTTTCAGAATTTTATTGATAATTTTAAAGAATATAAAAATGTTAGTTTGAAATTTACAAAAGAGGAAAAAGATATTTTAAGAAATTATCAGTTATTAGGAATAAAGTGGCTTTATACAATTTATAAATGTGGCTTTGGAGGAATTTTAGCTGATGAAATGGGATTAGGAAAATCTTTACAAACAATTTATTTTTTAAGAAAAATATTAAAAGAAAAAAACGATGCTAAATTTTTAATCGTATGTCCAACTTCTTTAGTTTATAACTGGGAAAGTGAATTTGTGAAATTTGCTAAAGAAATAAATTTACATGTTTTTGCAGAAAATAAAGAAGTAAGGCACAACGCTTTAAAAGAATTTGTTGGAAATGTTTATATAACAAGCTATGGTTTATTAAGAGAAGATTTAGAATTTTACCAAGAAAAAGAATTTGAAATATTTATAATTGATGAAGCTCAAAATATAAAAAATCCTATGACTGGATTAACTAAGGCGGTTAAAAGTGTAAATGCAACTACTAAATTTGCTTTAACAGGAACACCTATTGAAAACTCAGTTGTGGAATTATGGAGTATATTTGATTTTATTATGCCTGGTTTTTTAGCTAGTTTAATGAAATTTCAAAAAAAATATCAAGTTAAAGAGTTTAATGATGACACTAATAAATTATTAGAAAATTTAAAAAAACAAGTAAAACCATTTATTTTAAGAAGAAAAAAGAAAGATGTTATCAAGGATTTACCTCCTAAAACAGAAAATAATATTTATATTGATTTAAATGAAAGTCAAAAAAAATTATATGCTGCTTATGTGAAAGATGCAAATGATCAAATGAATGATTTAATAAAAGATGGTGGTTTTAATAAAAATAAAATGGTGATTTTAAGTTTATTAACTAAATTAAGACAAATTTGTATAAGTCCAGCTTTAATTTTAAAAGATTATCAAGAAGAAAGTAGTAAAATAGAAAATTTAATTAAAATAATTAAAGAATTAGTTTTAAATAATCATAAAATTTTATTGTTTACTAGTTTTAAAACAGCTTTGAATTTAGTAAAAGATGAATTAGAAAAAGAAAGTATTAGTAGTTATGAAATAACAGGTGAAACGACAGCTAAAAAAAGAAAATTATTAGTTGATGCTTTTAATAAGGATAACACAAGTGTATTTTTAATTATGTTAAAAAGTGGTGGGACAGGGCTAAATTTAACAAGTGCAGATGTTGTAATTCACTTAGATTTATGGTGGAATCCACAAGCAGAAAATCAAGCAACTGATCGGACACATCGAATTGGTCAAACTAAAAATGTCGAAGTAATAAAACTTATTTGTAAAGGAACAATTGAAGAAAAAATATTGGAATTACAACAAAAGAAAAAAATGTTAAGCGATAAAATTATTGAAGAAGGCATGGATGAAGCCTTATATTTAAAAAGCTTAACAGAAAAAGACATAAGAAATTTACTTTCTTATGAAAATAAAGATTAATTTAAGATGAAAATTCCAACGTTTAAATAAAGGGCAAATATAAGCCAAATTATATATGGTATCAGTAAATAAGCTGATATCCTTTTTTGATGCCAAAATTTAATAATTAAGTATAAAACTAAAATTATGATGAATAAAATAATAAAGATTGATAATAAACGTAGTTTTAAAATAAAGAAAATAATTGTCCAAGATAAATTTAATATTAATTGAGCATAGTAAACGAAAATTTCTAAAGGGTTATCATTTTCTTTACGATATAAGTAATAACTTATGCCCATTAATATATAAAGAATAGACCAGAATATTGGAAAAACTATTTTAGGTGGGGCAAGAGGTGGTTGAACTAAATTTTGATAATCGATGGCATCTTTTATTAAAAAGCCAACAATTCCGCCTAAAATTATTGGTAAAAAAATTCTAAAAAAATTTATTAACTTTTCTTTCATAAATATACACTCCTATTAATAATATAGATTTTTTTGTTAAATTTATGCTAAAATTAAATTGTGATAAATATGGATAAAAAAGAAATAGAAGATTTTGTTTTACAAGAAATTAATTTAAATAATTATGAAAAAATTAATAATAATTTATATTTAACAAAATATCAAAAAGAAGTTTTAAATAATTATCATATTCCTTTTGAAAAGTGTAACAATAGTAAAGAATTATTATTTTTACTTTCTGATATTATTGATGATGAAGAGTATGACGAGTTAGAAAATGTAGCTAGAGAAATAGCTGAATTTGATTATTATAACAATTAAATTTTTAATATTAATATAGAATAGTTTAAAATAAAAATACAAGTTGTCTATATACCCCCTCTCATTGTCTACATTTAGTTTACCACTGCTGGTCAAGTTATTGATAATAAAACGATAAATGCTATTATCATTTTAATTGTAGAGTCTAATCCTAAAAAAAATATTTTAATTGATTTAGTAATGAATTTTTTAAGTAATGAAAATAATTTTTAAACATAAGAATGGTTTGCTTTTAAATAAACAGATTTACATAAAATTATATTATAGATTTTTTGAAATATTTATAGTAAAATCAAATTGTAATTGATAATAATGATTGTTAATTAAGTTTGTTTTAAAATTTTGTGGTGGTGAGTTAAATGAGTGAAGTTGATGCAAAAATTTTAAGAGAGGCTATAGCTACTTTTAAATTAGATAATTTACAAGTTTCAAGAGAATGGATTTTAAATTGGCTGTTAAAAAAGGCTAGTATTAACAATTCATGTATATTAAAAATGGAGAAGAAAAATGGAAAAAACTTTAGATGATAAAAATTGGCAAGCTTACTTTTGGCCAGGAACTAATGTATTAAAAAACAAATTGAATATTTATGATAAAGAAAAATTAAAAAAAAAGGAAACAGAGCTATCATTTTATAGACAAGTAGAATTAATGGAAAATCCTATTGGAGGTAATTTTGATATAGTTCATTTACAGTGTATACATCAATATCTATTTCAAGATATATATGATTTTGCTGGAAAGTTTCGTAATGTTGATATTGAAAAAAATGCTTGTTCTTTTGTAAAATGGCAGGAAATTGGTGTTCGTTTACAAAATGAATTTGAATTAATGAATAATGATTTAACAAAAGTTATTAATGTTTATGATTTTGCAGAACATTTAGCAAAATACTATGTAGAGATAACTTATATTCACCCATTTAGAGAAGGAAATGGAAGATCTATTAGAGAATTTATTAGAGAATATGCAAATGAAAAATCTAAATGTTTATTATGTGGTCCATTAGAATTTTTATGGAGTAAGGTTGATATTGAACAAATTAATCGAGTAATTCATTTTTCAATTGCTTTCCATTCGGCAATAACTTTAGAATTTTTAAAAGCTTTAGTTCCAGTTGTTCCAGAAATAAAAAGGTAATCATTTGCGTATTTCTTCTTTTTCATTTATAATAGATTCATAGGGAAGTGAGCTTATGAATCTTTTTGTTTGTTATCCAAAATGTAGTACTTGTAATAAAGCTAAAAGTTGGTTAGAAGAAAATAATGTTTCTTTTTTAGAAAGAGATATTAAGTTAAATAATCCAACTTTTGATGAATTAAAAGAATGGTATTTAAAAAGTGGAAAAGAAATTGATTCTTTTTTTAATAAAAGTGGTTTAGTTTATAAAAGTTTAAATTTAAAAGATAAATTAAAAAATATGAGTTTAGAAGAAAAATTAAATTTGTTAAGTACTGATGGAATGTTAGTTAAAAGACCTATCTTAATAACTGATAATAAAGTTTTGATTGGTTTTAAAGAAGAGGATTATAAGAGTATTTTATGAAAACAGTTTTAATTACAGGTGCTTCCGGTGGTTTAGGTTTAGCGCTAAGTGAATATTTATTAAAAAAAAATTATTTTGTAATTATGCATTATAATGAAAATTTTAATGATGTAAAAAAATTAAATGAAAAGTATTATAATAATTCATTAATTATTAAAGCTAATTTGATTAGTAAAGAAGAAATTTTTAAAATAAAAGAATTTTTGAATGAAAAAAATATTTCTTTAGATTGTTTAATTAATAATGCCGCTATTGAAAATTTTGGAGAATTAGAAAATAAAAATTATGATAGTTTTTTAAAAGTTTTTTTAGTTAATACTATGGCACCTTTTTTATTAATGAAATTATTTGGTAAAGAAATAGATGAAAGAAATGGTAGTATTATTAATATTTCTTCAGATAATTTAGTGGATAAATTTGATTATCAATCTATGGAATACGATGTTTCTAAAAGTGGTTTAAATGTTTTGACAAAAGAATTTGCTTTGAAGTATTCTAATGCTCATATAAATGCTATTTTGTTTGGATGGTTAGATACTAAAATGAATGATATTCCCGTTGATATAAGAAAATTTATTAAATTTGTTCCAATAATAAAAGCTGTTAAAACGATTGAAAATTTAATTGAAACTGATAAAAATGGAGAATTAATTGAGGTGAGTGAATGAAAAATTATTTGGATTTGGAGCCAGAAACTTGGGATTTATATGATGAGACTTTATTGGAATTAAAAGATAAGTTTTTGGAAATTGATTCTATTTGTGAAGAAAATACAACAAAAGTTTTAAATGCTTTTTGGAAAAATCATATTAGTGAAGCACACTTTTCTTCAACAACCGGTTATGGATATGATGATTTGGGAAGAGATGCAATTGAAAGCGTTTATAAAACAGTATTTAATTCTGAAGATGCTTTAGTTCGAAATCAATTTATAAGTGGGTCACATGCTCTTAGTAAAACTTTGTTTGGCATTTTAAGACCAAATGATTTATTAGTTTATATTACGGGTCAACCATATGATACGTTACACGAAGTAATTGGCATTACTGAAAATGCTAGTAGTTTAAAAAGTTTTGGCGTTAAATATGATGAAATTGATTTGAAAAATAATGACTTTGATGATGATAAGATCGTTGATTATTTAAAAAATAATAAAGTTAAAGTGATGGCTATTCAAAGAAGTAAAGGTTATGAATATCGTAAAAGTTTAAGTTTAGAAAAATGTGCTAGAATTATTAAAAAAATTAAAGAAATATCACCTGAAACTATTATTATGATTGATAATTGTTATTGTGAGTTTGTATCAGTTAAGGAACCTACAGATGTAGGAGCTGATTTAGTAGTTGGGTCTTTAATTAAAAATTTGGGTGGAGGTCTTGCTCCTAATGGTGGTTATGTTGTTGGTAGAAAAGATTTAATAAAATTAGTTTCTGAAGCTTTAACTCTTCCTGGTGAAGGTAAAGAAGTTGGGCCAAGTTTAGGCGTTAATCGGCAATTTTTACAAGGTTTATTTTTAGCCCCTTCAGTTGTTAGTAGTGCACTTAAAACTAGTATTTTAGCTAATGCTATGTTAAGTAAACTTGGTTATGAAGTAGAACCACTTCCTTTTGAAGAACGAGTTGATATTGTTTCAACGATAAATTTTCATAATAAAGATGATTTGATTAGTTATTGTGAAGGAATTCAAGCGGGAAGTCCTATCGATTCTTTTGTAAAACCGATACCAGTAGATATGCCAGGATATAAAGATCAAGTTATAATGGCTGCGGGAGCTTTCATACAAGGTTCTAGTATAGAGTTATCTTGTGATGGACCTTTAAGAGAACCTTATTTAGCATATCAGCAAGGTGGACTTACTTTTGATTCGGGTAAAATTGGTGTTTTAAAAGCAATTAATGAAATAATAAAAAAAAGAAAGGGGAATTAAGATGGAAGATACGTTCTTTTTAGATACTGATAATGGAAGTATTGAATGCCGAGTTGTAACAAATTTGTTTTCTGAAAAAACTAAAAAACATTATTTAGTTTATGAATATGTTAAAAGTGACGATAATTTATATGTTTCTTCATATGATCCGGATGATGAAAGTAATACTTTAAATGATGTAGATGAAGATGAATTAAAAGAAGTTATTAAATTGTTTGAGGATATGGTTGATTAATGAGAACTGGAAATGATTTAAGTTATAATAAAGCTTTATATGTAAAAAAATATTTGCAAAAACAATACCCTAATTATCAAGTAAAAATCATTGACATTAAAGGACAACATATAAAAATAAACAATGAACTATTTCATTATCAATATTATTATATTTTGGATGAAATAAATGTTAAATTAACGAAAGTAAATCTTAAAAGTAATAGAGGAACTTTGAAGGCTAAAAATCCTAAAAAAATATTATTTACATTGGCTGCTGCTGGAATGGTATCGTTATTTACGCCTAATGTTAATATTAATGAAGCACCTTTTCAAAAAAAAGAAATTCAAATAGAGCAAGTGGAACCTAAAGTTTTAGATATTTCTGAAGATTTGAACAATGAAAAAGTAGAAAAAGAACCAGAAAAAGAAATATTTTCTAGTGTTGACGTTATAAATTTTGATAATTTAGAATTTAAAAATGAGTATAATATGCAAAAGAAAGAGGAGACCAAAAAAGTATTAGGAGATGTTATAAGTTATTATGCTAATCGAAATGGATTAGATAGTAATTTGTTAATAGCTTTATTTACCCAAGAAAGATCAAATGATTTAAGTGACTCTAATATTGGCCAATTAACGCAAGCTATTTGTGGGGAAAAGATTATCGCACCTGTTTTTCAAGATGGTAAAGTAGTTGGCGAAGATAAAATTTTTGTCTTACCACCTTGCTATGATGATTACCCTATAGAAGATTTAGAAACAATGGGTAATTATCCAAAATTTAGTGAAGAAGAAAAGGAAAAGATTCAAACAGCTATTATTTTGCAAAAAAATGGTTATGAAATTTATCGCTTTAAAGATACAAAAACAAATCAAAATTTAAATTTAAAAGTTGCAATTGCGTATCTAACTTATTTAATTAATATGCAAAATGATTTAGTTAAGGGAATTGCTTCATACAATATGGGGTATAATAGAATAAATAATGATGTAACTCCAAAAATGATTTTAAACGGGGAAATAAAAGATGCTAACGATCCAAATTATTTAACTAATATATTTGAATATTTATCAGAAGAAGAAAGAAATATTGGGTTTACTATTTATTATGAAAATGGACAAGTTATTCATTATGAAATAAAGGTTCAAGTAAATGAGAAAAAAGCTGGACGTTCTTTATGAAGATAAAAATTTGTTAATAATTAATAAACCCACGAAAGTATTAACAGTTGGAACTGATAAAAATAAAATTCATACTCTTTATTTTGAAGCAAGTGAATATGTAAAAAAACAACATCCTAAAAATAAAGTTTTTATTGTTAATCGTTTGGATCGTGATACTTCTGGGATTGTTGTTTTTGCTAAAAATGAAAAATTAAAAAAAGAATTACAAAATAATTGGCAAGATTGGGCTAAAAATCGGGAATATATATGTGTTGTAATGGGTCACTTAAAAAAGCCAAGCGGAATTATAAAAAATTATTTATTTGAGGATAAAAGATTGATGGTTCATGAAACAAATGATCCTAAAAAAGGCGTATTAGCTATTACTAAATATCAAGTTTTAAAAACTTCAAAAGCTTATTCAATGTTAAAAATTAATATTTTGACTGGTAGGAAAAATCAAATTCGAGTACATTTAAAAGGTTTAGATCATCCAATTATTGGTGATAAAAAATATAAGGCTAAAAAAAATCCAATTAGTAGATTAGGACTTCATGCTAGTAAATTGGAGTTGGATATTCCAATTTTAAAAAAACATATTATAGTTTTAAGTAATGTGCCAAAGGAGTTTGAAAAATTATTTTTAAAAGGAGAATAGTTATGGAAAGACTACAAAAAGTTATTGCTAATTCAGGTTATTGTTCAAGAAGAAAAGCTGAAGAGTTAATTTTAAAAGGCCAAGTAGAAGTAAATGGCGAGGTTGTTAAAGAATTAGGAAAAAAAGTAGATAAGAATGATTTAATAATGGTGCAAAAAAAGCCAATTTTAAATAAAGAAGAAAAAGAATATTATTTGCTTTATAAACCAGAAAAAACTATTTCAAGTGTAAAAGACGAAAAAGGAAGAAAAACGGTAGTTGATTTAGTGCCAACTAATAAACGAATTTATCCTGTTGGGAGACTTGACTATGATACTACTGGCTTACTACTTTTAACTAATGATGGAGAATTAACAAATATTTTAACTCATCCTTCTAAACAAATTGAAAAAATTTATAAAGCTAAAGTTAAAGGAATTGTAACAAATGAAGAATTAAAAAAATTAAAAAATGGTGTAGTTATAGATAATCGTTTAACAATTCCTACATATGTTAAGATAAAAAAATGTAATTATGAAACGGAAAATACTACTATTTATTTAGGAATAATAGAAGGACGAAACCATATTGTAAAAAAAATAATGACAAGTATAGGACATCCAGTAATTGAGTTAAAAAGAGAAACTTTGGCTTTTTTAAATTTAGAAGGTTTAAAAAAAGGAGAAGTAAGAAAGTTAACAATTAAAGAAGTAAAAAAATTGTATTCTTTAAAATAAAAAACTGCTAATTTTAAGCAGCTTTTTCATTAGAATCATCAGTAGTTTTAACTTCTTCGCTAGTTTCTTCTTCGTTTTCTTCTTCAATTGAAATTATACTAACAGGACAAGATTCAATAGCATTTTGTAAAGCTTCACTTTCAAGATTTTCTTCACTAATAACGTGAGATAATCCATCATCATTAAAGTCAAAATGTTCTGGATCAATGCCAACACAAGCTCCACAGCCTATGCAATTTTCAGTTAAAACTTTTAATTTTTTCATAAAATAAATCACCTCTTTAATTATAGCAATAAAAAGTTTAAAAAATCAATAAATATAAGTTTCAAAAAATGTCGAAATATGATATATTAAATATGAAAGGATCAGAATTATGAAAACAAGAATTAATAAGTATTATGATGATACTCCTAGTTTTGCTCCTCGAAGAACGGCTAAAAATAATGAATTGTATGAAGAAATTAAGAAAAGTGAATTAGAAAATTTTGATATTGGAAGTAATGCAAAAGTAATAGGAAGTAATGAATCACAAATTGATATTAATAAATTAAAAGATATTTTAGAAAAAAATTATCAAGATGTGCCTAAGAGAAGACGTTCTTTACAGTTGGATATAAAAGATGATGAAGAAATAGAATTGGAAAAAACTAGGGAATATGATATTAATGCTATTTTGGAAAAAGCCCGTGAAGAAAAGGAAGTTGATTATCAACAGGAAAGATTAAAAAAAGTTCGGGATACTCAATATGATATTTTGAAAAATTTAGAATTAGATTCTTTTGAAAACAAACCAAAAGCAGCTGATAATAAAACTAAAGATGAATTAATAGATTTAATTCAAACAATTAATTTAAATGAAACACAATGTAAAACGATGAAAATTTTAAAAGAAGAAGAAAAAAATAAAGATGATCAATCAGCAAGTGAAAAAGAATTAGATCCTTTAGATATTTTAAATGATTTAAGAGGGGATGAAAATACTGTTGTTGCTGGAGCTAAAGAATTTGATGAAGCTTTAAAAGAAGAAAAAGAAAAAAAAGAAAAAGCTGAAAAAGAAAAAATGGAAATTGCTAAAGCTTTAGATGAAGATATTGATAATTCTTTTTATACAAATAGTATGTCATTTAACAAAAAAGATTTTGCTGAATTTGATGATTTAGAAGAAAGTAAAGCTAGTAGAATTATTATAAAAATATTAATAATTGTTGTTCTTTTAGCAATTATATTTGGAGTAGTTATATTTTTAAATGATTTTTTGAATTTAGGATGGTTTTAATAAAAAACTATCTTTTTTTATATAATTTAGTATGAAGAAAATTTTGCGTTTTAAAATTAAAAATAATAAAAAAATTTTTTTAATGGTTTTCTTTTGGATATTTGTTTTGGAAATTGTTTTGTTTAATTTTTTTAACAATAAAATGGCTCCTAAAATATTATATATTGCTCAAAAAAATTTGGATAAATATGTTGATGAATTTACAAATGATTTTCAAATATATTTGGATGAAATAGGTAAATATGAGGAATTTATAGAATTGAATTTAAATTCTAATGGTGAAATATTAAGCGTTGATTATAATATGGAAGAAATTTATGCTTTAGCTAATGAGTTAACTAAATATTTGGAAAATGGTTTAGAAAAGGCTTATCTAACTAATACTATTCCATATAGTAGTAGTAATTATAAACATAGTTTAACTGATGGCCTTATTTTAGACATGCCAATGGGCTTGGTTAGTAATTCACCTTTTTTGGCTAATTTAGGGCCAAAAATTCCTGTTTGTATTAGATTTATTGATTCAATTTTTAGTAATGTTAGAACTAGGTTAACTGATTATGGAATAAATAATGCTTTATTAGAAGTTTATTTAAATGTTACAGTATCTTATGAAATATTATTACCTGTTACTAAGAATACTCAAGAAAGAACATACGAATTATTAATTGATTCTAAATTAGTTCAAGGAAAAGTACCAAATTGGTATAGTAATGGTTTTGAAAATCAAACAGCATTTTTTGAACTTCCTTTTAATTAATTATTGTGATATACTTAAAATAGGTGAGGAATAAATGATTGGACAACCTTTTATAAATCCTGTATTATCTCATGCTATAGAAATGTATTTAAAATATAAGGAACAGCCAGATAATCCAATTTTTCAAGAATTTACAGTAACGGCTGTTAGAACTTTAATATACATATATGGTGAGTTAGATATATTAAATCCATACATTACTCAAAATGAACATATGATGGGGGGATTTGACAGTAATATTACAAAATATGGTTTTCCAGTGAATTATTTGCAGGATTTTAAAGATCAATTTATAGTATATGCTGAAAATAATCAAAAAAATATTTGTCCTAATAAAGGATTTATTAAAATTCAAAAATATTTAATAGATATGTTTTGCTATAAACAAAAAACGATGAATTTGCCTATTGAACAACTTGGAGAATTTAAAAAATATTTATATATTTTAGACAATCAAGAAAAGATAAATGAAATAAATAAAAATTTAATAAATAAAAATGAAATAGCTGAATATTTAGATAGTAAATTATTTGAAATAAGTCATAATTTTGTTTTGCAGCCTGTAAGTAGAGAAATGTTAAATCCAGAGGCGTATCTTTTACTAGGATATAATTTAGAGCAAATAAAAAATTTAAATGATATGGATTTAAAAGCTGTAAATAATCAGGTTTATCAATTTTTTAAGGTTGATAGAGGATTAAGTGATAGTGCAGAAGTTTTAAATAAAGCGGTAAATTATTATAAGAGATATGGTAATCGAATTACTTCAGGTAATGGTTATGTTGATTTTTTGCTTTTTGCAAGTATAGTTGCGACGGCATTATTTGTAATTGTTTTAATAGCTTTAAATTATTTTTAATAAGGGGGGTGGCCTTTTTGCAATATATAATAATAAATGATCAAAAGTATATGATAATGAAAAATGAAAGAAATGCACTTGATAAAAGTATTTTAGAAGAAAAATTAACGGACTACTTTGATATGTTTGATTATATCGTTGGTGATTGGGCTTATGGAAAATTAAGGTTAAAAGGATTTAATAGCAAAACAAATGCCAATTTTAAAGAGATTAATGATATAGATCATGTTGAAGATTATTTGCGAGATTTTTGTGCTCCGATGTGTCGTTATTTTATTTTAGGAAAAGAAAAGTAAAAGAATAAGCTATTAATGGTTGCTTATTTTTTTGATTTTTGCTATAATCATTTCAGAATAGAGGGATATAAATGAATGATAAAGTTACTTTAATTGGACCTAATGGGGAAAAAGAAGAAAGAAAAGTTGTTTGCTATTTTAAGAGTGTTGATGAATCACATCCAAATATTAAAGATATTCCTATTTTAATTGTTGATACTGAACAAAAAAATAATGGAAATAATGTTTTAAGTTTTTATTGGGAGAAAGATGGACTTTATCAACCAATTTTAGATGATGCTGCTTGTAGTGAAGTAAAAACTGTTTTAATAAATATTATAAAAAAGAACTATGAAGTGGTAGGTGTTAATTAATGGAAAAAATAGTATATTTAGATGCTACTGGTAAAACATTTAATTATACAGCTGGCAATAGATTAATGGCTGTTAATGATGAACAACAATCAGAAATTGAAGCATTAAAAAATGATAGTAAAGTTATTGAATTAAAAAATAGCAAAGTTGAAACACCTGTTCAACCAGTAGTTCCAGAATTTGCTGACTTAAAAACAGAAAATGACGATCCAATTAATTTAATTGATTCAAGTGTTTTAGAAAATAAGGAAATTATTACTCCTGAAATTAAAGAAAGTGAATCTTCTGAAAAAAGTGATAATGTTTTGATAAATAATAACGAAGAACAAGAGCCAGTTAAAGTAGAAGTTTCAGCAGAACCATCTTTACCTGAACCAGAAGTTAGTGCAGTTTCTACTAATCCAGTTTTAGATGTTTCGAAGCCTGTAGATGATACACCAGCAATAAGTGAAACAGTAAATAATGAACCTATAGTTAATGAAACAATTAATGAACCAGTGGAAAATGAATTTTCTCAAAATAACGAACTTATGCGCGGTATTATGGAAATAAATGCTGAAAGAAATAAAGAAATTGCTCGTTTATCAAAAGAAATTGCCAACGTAAATGCTTTATATGATGGAAAAATAATTAGTTTAGTTAATTCTAAAAAAAAAATAATTAATAAAGAACAAAATCCTGATATAAATTTAGTTAATCCAGTTTCTGATAATAAAGAACAAAATTCTGATATAGATTTGGTTAATCCTGTTTCTGATAGTAATGTTATTCAATTTCCAACTAATGTAAATAATGAAAATCAATCTGTTATAATGGCGAATCCTAATGGTCCAGTAGTTCCTGGTAATCAAAATGAAGTTATTTCGATGCCAATGAACCAACAAGTTATAAATAATGATGATTTTGCAAGAACTTTAAAAGTTAGTTAGTCTAAGATATACTCTTAGACTTTTTTTCATATATATTAGTATGAAAGAGAATATATTATATGCTTATCATATTAACGTGGAAAATATTAAAGAATATAAAGAATATTCTGTTTTTGCTTGGAATGAAAAAACATATTATTTTACTAAACTAAAAAGAACTAAAGAAGAATTTAAAGAATTACTAGAAGTTATTGAAGAATTAGAAAAAAAACAAATTCCTGTTTTTTCATTTATAATGAACGTAAATGGTAGTTATTTAACTTTAGTTAATAATGAAAATTATGTTTTAGTAGAGGTTACAAATCCTTTACATGAATATAGTTTAGTTGATATGTTAGAAAGAAATTCTTCATTAGTTTTAAATGCTAAAACAACAGCTCTATATCGTAATAGCTGGGGAAATCTTTGGAGTGAGAAAATAGATTATTTAGAATATCAAGTTTCAGAAATGGGTAAAAAATATCCAATTATATTAAATAGTTTTAGTTATTTTGTTGGATTAGCTGAAAATGCAATTTGTTATGTTAATAATATAACTGCTAACTTTGATGTTAAAAATATGCCGATAATTTTGTGTCATAAACGAATATCTTTTCCCAATTATCGATTAAACTATGATAACCCTTTAAATTATATCTTTGATTTAGAGGTAAGAGATGTTGCAGGTTATTTAAAAAATATGGCTTTTACTGATGAAGATTTGCCTTTAATAGAGCTTAAAGCATATTTGGATTTAAGAAAACCTGATTTAGTTACTTGTAGTATGCTGTTTGCAAGATTATTATATCCTTCTTATTATTTTGATTTGCATGAGAAAATTATAAATGAGGACGAAGAAGAGGAAAAGCTTTTGCTTATTATTGATCAAGTTGAAAAACAAGAGAAATTTTTGAAAAAAGCTTGGTTTTTAATAAGAAATTATGCTCCAATTGAACCAATTGATTGGTTAATAAAAGAAGCGTCATAAAGTAACATTTATGACGCCTTCTATTTCAGGTATTTCTTCTTTTAAATAACTTTCGACTGTGTCTTTTAAAGTATTATCTAAAAATGCACAATGAGCACATTGTCCAGTTAGTTTAACGTAAACATATCCATCTTCATATTTGATAAATTCAATGTCGCCACCTTCAATGTTTAAAAAAACGCGAATATCATCTATTTTATCAATAATTTCTTTTTCAATATCGTTTTTCATTTTGCACCTCTTTTTTATTATAGAATTTCTTGCTTAACAAGTAAAGAAAAATATTTTATAATAGTTTTAGTGGTGAATTATATGAATTGTTATAAAAAAGGTGATATTGTAAAAGGTGTTATAACTGGATTTGAAAAATATGGAATTTTTTTGGCGTTTGAAAATGATTATGTTGGTTTAATACATATTTCAGAATTAAGTGATCATTACGTTAAAAGTGTAACCGAGTATGGAGATTTAGGGGATACTATACCTTGTGTTATTGTTGAAGTTGATGATAATTTAAAAAAATTGAAATGTAGTATTAAAAATACAGCTTATGGTTTAAAAAGAGATAGTTTAATTGATCATGGCTTTGCACCTTTAAAAAAGCAACTTCCAATATGGATGGATGAGAAAATTAAGGAATATAATATAGAAAAAAAGGCCTAAAACTTATTTTTTGTATAATATTACGTGAATTTTTAGACTAAATGCAGTTTTATAAAAGAGTATTTAATTTACAAGATTTATTGCAGAATAATGCGTTAGAAACGGAAATAAGTTCTATAATTTTAAGTAATATTAGCTAATATTACTTA
>CALVWG010000002.1 GCA_944364655.1 uncultured Bacilli bacterium
GAAATTATAGGACATTTTCACTGAAAAGTGAGCAAAAAAAAACGACTATTTTTATAGTCAATTTTTTAGAGACATTTTCACTGAAAAACTAATTTAAAAATAGAGACATTTTTACTGAAAAGTCACATTTTTGTTAATAAATAAAAATATTTAATTGATTGAAATAATTTTTTGTGATATACTTTTTTTAATGATAATAGAGGAGGAATTTTATCATGCCAAAGGATTCTAATTTTAAACAGGAAAATGATTTTAAAGAACAATATGAAGAATTAATAAAGGAAGAAAATAATAAAGAAAAGCATCACTCTTATTTACTTTTTTTGTTACTTTCATTAATTTTGTTTTTTATTATTTTAGGAATGACTTTTGCATATATGAAAATATTTAATGAAAAGAGATTTATTTATGATGGTTGTACTTTTAATTGTGATTTGAACAATGATGGTATATGTGATATGAATTGTGATACCAATAATGATGGTAAAGCAGATTTAAATGTTGATTTAAATAAAGATGGTGTTTGTGATGTTAACTGTGATACAAATAATGATGGAAAACCTGATATTAATATCGATTATGAAGATGATTTAAAACCTCATTTTAATGTTGATACGGATTATGATAATAAACCTGAAAATAATTTAATGAATCAAGATACAAATAATGATGGAAAATGTGATTTGAACTGTGATACAAATGATGATGGATGGCCTGATATAAATATAGATATCGATGGTGATGGTAAATCAGACATTAATATTGATACAAATGGTGATGGCAAAGCTGATATCAATATCGATAAAAACGGTGATGGTAAACCAAATGTAAATATTGATTTAGATGGCGATAATAAATGTAATGTTAACTGTGATAATAATGGTGATGATATACCAGATACAAATTTAGATTACAGTGGCAATAAAGAACCTGTATTTAATGTTGACACTGATGGCGATGGTAATCCAGATAGTAACTTAATAAATCAAGATACGAACAATGATGGAGTTTGTGATTTGAACTGCGATACAGATAATGATGGCTGGCCAGACATCAACATTGATATAAATGGTGATGGCCAAGCAGATGTTAATATTGATATTGATGGCGATGGTAAAGCTGATAGTAATATTGATTTAGACGGTGATGGCCAACCTGATATTAACATTGGAACTGATACTAAAACCCAAATTAATGTTGACAATGACAATGATGGAAAATGTGACGTTAACTGTGACATAGATGGCGACGGAAATCCTGACATCAATATCGATGTAGATGGTGATGGTAAACCAGATATGAATATAGATCTTGATAACGATAACAAATGTGATGTCAACTGTGATACAAATGGTGATGGAAAATGTGATATCAATTGTGGAACAGTTACTAATGGTGATAGTACTGTAAACATAACTGCTAATGATAATCGTGTTTTATACGTAAGTTATTTAAAAGGAATAAAAGAAACTGATATAGCACCTTCATGGACTGGAAGTCAAGAATTCTCTGTAAATAATACAACTAATAATAACATAACTTTCAGTATTAAATTTAAAAATGTAACTAATACCTTTAATCCAACAAGTGAATTTGTTTACACTCTTGTTCAAGATGGTATTTTAAAGAAAAGTGAAACAGAAGCTCCAACAAGTGATAGCTATTTAATGGAAAATATTACAATTCCACCTCATACAACTTATAATTATAGTTTAAATTATAAATTTATTGAAACAAATGAAAATCAAGATTATCAAAAAGCAAAAGGTTTCTCAGCTGATTTAGAAATCGAATCAGTTAAATAAAAAAGTTAATACTAAAACTCCTTCAAAAAATGAAGGAGTTTTAAATTAATCTAAATTTATTTTTAACAAATAAAATCAATCATATAAAGTTCTAACTTTTCTTTCTTGTAATTTAATGTATTTTTTATTATAATATGGTTATAGTAAAAGAATAGAGAGGGACCATTATGAAAGAAAAAAAATCTAAGTACGTTTCATTTTCTCAAGTAATTAAATTCATAATGGGAATCTTATCATGGACAGTTTTTGCTATTTTAGTTTTAATTGCCATTTTTTTAATCTATTATTTTATATCAACTAAATTATATGCTGAAAAAGGTGAGAACTATCGTCCACAAATAGGTTTATATACAATTTTAACAGGAAGTATGGAACCTAATATTAATCCATATGATGTAATTGTTGATTGGACAATAACTAATCCCAAAGATATTAAAATTGGCGATGTAATTACTTTTATTTCAACTTCGTCTTTAACAAAAGGTATGACAATAACTCATAGAGTAATTAACATCAAAGAAGATCAAAATGGTTTTAGTTATCAAACAAAAGGTGATGCAAATTTAAGTCCTGATACAGCTTATGTACCATTTACAAATGTTAAAGGTAAAGTACTATTTAGAATTCCCCAATTAGGAAGATTACAATCTTTTCTAGCTACTAAAGGTGGTTGGTTAATAATTGTTGTTATTCCAGCTTTAATAGTTATTATTACTGATTTATTAAAAATATTTAGATTAACAACTGCAAAAGGTAAAATTGATATTTTACAACGTAAAGAAAATAATAAAAAAAATAAATTAGTTAAACAAAAAGAAGAGATAGAAGTTCAATTACAAAAACGTTATACTGAAATTAGAAAACCAACAGATCCAGATCCAATTGCGCATAAGATTTATAAAAGAATATCAAAAAATAACAACATTGAAAATAATTCAAAATTTGAATTACCAAAAAGAAAAGATTTGCCAAAATTAAAACAAAAAAAGAATTCTTAAGTTTTTAAAAGAATTCTTTTTTATTTAGAACTTTTCATTTCAAATAATATATCTCTTAATTCCATTGCTCGTTCAAAATCTAAGTTTTTCGCAGCATTTTGCATCTCTAATTCTAAGTCACTATAAATTTTTTCTCTTTCTTTTTTACTAATAGTTTTTTTAGCAACTTTTTCTTTTACTTCATTTGAAATAACATCTTTAATTTCTTTTTTTATTGTTTTATGGATAATATTATGTTCTTTATTATAGTCCTCTTGAATTGTTCTTCTTCGTTTAGTTTCGCTGATAGCTTCTTCCATTGCTTCACTAATTTTATCAGCATACATTATAACATGACCATTTGCATTTCTTGCACAACGACCAATTGTTTGAACTAAACTTCTTGTGCTTCTTAAAAAGCCTTGCTTATCAGCATCCAAAATACAAATTAAGCTAACTTCAGGAATATCTATACCTTCTCTTAATAAATTTATTCCAACCACAACATCATAAATTCCAGCACGTAAATCATGAATTATTTTTAATCTTTCTAAAGTTTTAACTTCATTATGTAAATAGGCAACTTTTATGTTCATTTCTTTTAAATAATTAGTTAATTCTTCACTCATTCTAATTGTTAAAGTAGTAATTAAAACGCGTTCATTTTTAGCTATTCTAATTCTTATTTCATTTATAATATCATCGATTTGACCTTCAGTTGGTTTAACTTCAATAGTTGGGTCTAACAATCCTGTTGGACGAATAATTTGTTCAACATATTGTCCATGCGTTTTTTCTAATTCATAATCACCAGGTGTAGCGGATACATATATTGCTTGATGTATTTTAGCTTCAAATTCTTCAAATTTTAAAGGTCGATTATCCAAAGCACTAGGAAGTCTAAAGCCATAGTCAATTAAAGTTTGTTTCCGCATTCTATCTCCATTATACATACCTCTAACTTGAGGAAGTGTAACGTGTGATTCATCAACTACCAACAAATAATCTTCTGGAAAAAAATCTAGTAAACATGTCGGTGTTTCACCAGCACCTCTTAAAGCTAAATGTCGAGAGTAGTTTTCGATACCACTACAAAAGCCTGTTTCTTTAAGCATTTCAAGATCATAATTTGTTCTTTCTCTTAGTCGTTGTTCTTCAATGTATTTTCCTTCACTTTTAAATTTTTCTAATTGTTCTTTTAATTCTTCTTCTATTCGTTTTAAAGCTTCTTGCATTTTATCAGCACTTGTAACGAAATGGCTAGCCGGTGAAATAGTAATGCTTTTAATACTTTTTGTAATAGCGCCAGTTACCGGATCAAACTTTCTTATTGCCTCAACTTGATCGTCAAATAATTCTATTCGAACACCACTTTTATGTTCATTTATGGGAACAATATCAATAATATCGCCTCTAACTCTAAAAGTTCCTCGATGAAAGTCTATATCATTTCTTTCATAAGTCATATCAACCAAGCGATTAATAATTTCATTTCTACTTATCTTATCCCCAATCGTTAAAATTAACATTTTATGCATATAAGCATCTTTTTCACCAATACCGTAAATACAAGAAACACTAGCGACTACGATTGTATCTTTGTAATTAATTAAAGCAGACGTTGCCGAGTGTCTTAATTCATCAATTTCATCATTTATTGAAGAATCTTTTTCAATATATGTATCACTAGAAGGAACATAAGCTTCTGGTTGATAATAATCATAATAAGAAACAAAATATTCAACATGATTATTAGGAAACAATTCTTTTAATTCTGAGTAAAGTTGTCCAGCTAAAGTTTTATTATGAGCTAAAACTAAAGTAGGTTTATTTACTTCCTTTATAACATTAGCAATTGTAAAAGTTTTACCTGTTCCCGTTGCCCCTAATAAAACTTGTTCTTTTTTACCACTTTTAATGCCATCAACTAATTCTTTAATAGCTTTTGGTTGATCACCACTAGGACTAAATTTTGAAACTAAATCAAACATAGTATTCCTCCGTTTCCTTTTTTATTATACACGATATTAAATATTTTATATAGAAAAAAACTTGAATTTTCAGGCTTTTGTGATATATTTAATATCATGAAAGGAATGTGATTTATGGAAAAATCTTTTGTTTTTGGACATCGTAATCCTGATACTGATAGCGTTTGTTCATCTATTAGTTTTTCTTATTTAAAAAATCAATTAGGAGATAATACTACACCACGTGTTTTGGGACACATTAATAAAGAAAGTGCCTTTGTCCTAAATCACTTTAATGTTAAAGAACCCGAATATTTAAATAACGTTAAAGTTCAACTTCGTGATGTTTTATATCAAAAAGACTTAATGTTAAAAGAAACTGCTTCAATAAAAGAAGTTGTCGATTTTATGGAAGACAATCATTGCACAGCTGTTCCTATTGTTAATGATGAAAAAAAATTAATAAGTTTAATTACTTTAAAAGAAATTGCCAAAATGTTTATTGAAAAATCCAAAAATCATTTAATAACTAGTTATGATAAAATTTTATCAACTTTAAATGGTCGAGAAATTTTAAAATTTAAAGATGAATTTGACGGTAACATGATTGCTGGCAGTTATCAAAGCCAAACTTTTATAAATAAAGCAATTTTAAACGAAAGTGATATTTTAATAGTTGGTGACAGATATAAAGTATTACAACATGCTATTGATTCCAAAGTTTCATTAATTGTTTTAACAAACAACTGTGATTTAGAATCTGATTTATTAGAATTAGCTAAAAAAAATAAAGTAAGTGTTATTTCAAGTTCTTTTGATACTTATAATACATGCAGTAAGATAGCTTTAAGTAACTATGTTAAATCAATTTTAATTAATCAAAATCCTTGTGTTGTAAATGAACTTGATTATTTAACTGATTTCATTCAAAATTCAACCAAATTAGGTCATACAAACTACCCAATTTTAAACAGCAAAAATGAATGCTTAGGTCTTATTAAAATTACTGACATTGGTTCTTTTAACAAAAAAAATGTTATTTTAGTTGATCATAATAATTTAGAACAAAGTGTTCCAGGAATTGATGAAGCCAACATTGTTGAGATTATAGACCATCACAATTTAGGGGCAATAGGAACATCTATTCCAATTAATGTTCGTTGTATGCCTGTAGGTTGTACTTGTACTATTTTATATCAACTTTATAAAGAAAAAGAAATAACAATTCCAAAAGATATTGCTGGTATAATGCTTTCAGCTATTTTATCTGACACATTAATTTTAAAAAGCCCAACAACAACTGAAAGTGATAAAATTGCAGTTAAAGAATTAGCTAATATTTGTGGTGAAGATTATGAGAAGTATGGCTATGAAATGCTAAAAGCAGGTAGTAGTATTGCTGGCATGGACATTGAAGATGTAATTTACCAAGATTTCAAATCTTACAAAGTTAATAATGAAGGTTTAGGAATAAGTCAAGTTATTACAATGGATTTTGATTCAATTAAAGATCAAATGAACGATTATGTTGATAAATTAAATGAAATTGCCAAAGGTGATTATAAGACTGTTACTTTATTTATAACTGATATTATTAAAAACGGTTCTTATGTTTTATTTAATGATGAATCTAAAGAAATAATCGCTGATGCATTTGGTTTAAAAGATATTGAAGAAGGAACATTTATTCCAGATTTAGTATCAAGAAAAAAACAAATGTTACCTAAAATTATGGAATCTTTAGAAAGAAATAGTTAAAATATTTTATAAGCAAACAATTTTAAAGTTTGCTTTTTTACTATTTATAAAATAAAAAAATTAAGATATACTAAGAAAAAAGGATAGTGATAACATGGTTGCTTTAATAACAGGCGCTAGTAGTGGCATAGGAAGAGATATGGCACGTTATTTAGCTAGTAAAAAGATTGATTTAATTTTAGTTGCGAGAAGAAAAGAACGATTAGAAGAATTAAAAAAGGAATTAAATGTTCAAGTTACAGTAGTAGTTTTAGATTTATTAAAAAAAGAAAATGTTTATAACTTATATGAAATGTTTAAAGATAAACCAATAGATATTTTAATAAATAATGCTGGGTTTGGTTTATTTGGTAATTTTTTAGAAACTGATTTAAATAGAGAGCTTGAAATGATTGAATTAAATATTGTAACTTATCATATTTTAACAAAATTGTTTTTACAAAAATTTCAACAAGAAAACAAAGGCTATATTTTAAATGTTTGTAGCAGTGCTGGTTTTTTAGCTGGCCCAAAGTTAGCTACTTATTATGCAACAAAAAACTACGTTTTAAAATTAACCATGGCCATCTATGAAGAACTAAGACATAAAAAAAGTAATGTTGTGATTTGTGCTTTATGTCCAGGCCCAGTTAATACCGAATTTAATAAAGTTGCCGAAGGAAAATTTACCGTTGATGGTGCAAGTAGTAAATATGTTGCTAAATACACGATTGATAAAATGTTTCAAAAAAAGTTAATTATTGTTCCAACTTTAACAATGAAAATAGGTTTATTTTTCACAAGATTTTTACCTTATAAATTATTACTTAAAATTACTTATCAAATTCAATATCGAAAAAATAAATAAGACTATTTTAAAATTTTTTAAAATGATATAATACTTATATATTAAGGTTTGGTGTTTATAATGCGCATTTTAAAAAAATTATTATTTATTTTTATTTTATTAATTCCCTTGACTGTTAAAGCTGATTCAGGTATTGAAAACTATT
>CALVWG010000003.1 GCA_944364655.1 uncultured Bacilli bacterium
TTTATATTTTACACTATTTTTCATTAAATTTCAAATTATCAATATCAAAAAACGCCTTTATTATAGACGTTTCTCTTACATTTTAATTTCATATTATGAAACTGGAATTTACTTTTTCAATTCACGTAAAAAAAGATTATAAATCCCATTTCCAATTTATAATCTCTTCCATATCAATTCCATTTTCAACTATGTATTTTTGATGTTTTTTTAACATTTCAATACAATATTCTTTTACTTCTTCGGTATCAAAATTGGGTAAATATTTAATTGCTAATAATACTAAATGAAACCGATCTAACTTATTTTGAACACGCATATCAAATGGTGTTGTAATTGTTCCTTCTTCAATGTAACCACGAACATGAATATTTTGGTTTGTCCTTTTATAAGTTAATTCATGAATTACGTTTGGATAGCCATGGAAAGCAAAAATAATTGGCTTATTTTTAGTGAAAATATAATCATATAATTGATCACTTAAACCATGAGGATGAGCACTTTCTGGTTCCAATCGCATTAAGTCTACTACATTAACTACACGTATTTTTAAATTTGGAATATATTTTCTTAAAATACTTGTTGCAGCCATTATTTCTAACGTTGGGGTATCACCAGCACAAGCTAAGACTATATCAGGCTTATTATCCCAATCATTACTAGCAAATGCCCATATACCCAATCCATTTTTACAATGTCTTTCTGCTTCTTCGACACTTAGCCATTGAGGTCTTGGATGTTTACTAGCAACAATAACATTTATTTGATTTTTAGTACTTAATACATGTTGCATGACACATAATAAGGTGTTGGTATCACATGGCAAATATACTCTAGCTATTTCAGCTTTTTTAGTTAAAACGTGATTAATAATTCCAGGATCTTGGTGAGTGTAGCCATTATGATCTTGTTGCCAGCAGTGACTTGTTACTACTAAATTTAACGAAGATATTGGGGCACGCCATTCCAATTCTTGACATACTTTTAACCATTTGGCATGTTGACTAATCATAGAATCGACTATTCTTATAAATGATTCATAGCTATGAAAAAAACCATGACGCCCAGTTAACAAATAACCTTCTAGCATTCCTTCACAAACATGTTCTGATAAAAATGAATCTATTACTCTACCTTCCATTGATAAATATTCGTCACCATCAATAGTTTTATTATCCCATTGCCTGTTTGTAATTTCAAAAATTGCATTTAAACGATTTGATAATGTTTCGTCTGGTCCAAAAATGCGAAAATTATTTGGATTTTTTTTAATAATATCACGAATAAATTTTCCTAAATTACGCATGTCTTCACTTTCAACAATACCTCGATAACTAATGTTTAGACCATATTGTTTAAAATCTGGAATTTTTAAATCTTTTAATAATAAACCGCCATTGGCATGTAAATTGCTTCCCATAGTTTTAGATAATTCGGGAATAAATAAACGATATTCATCTTTTAAGCAACCATTATTATCAAACAACTCTTCTGGATGATATGATTTTAACCAAGATTCTAATCTTTTTAAACTTTCAGGATGATTTTCATCAACTTCTATTGGTACTTGATGAGAACGGAAAGTACCTTCAATTTTTTTACCATCAATTTCTTCTGGTCCAGTCCAGCCTTTTAATGTTTTAAGAATTATCATTGGCCATAGAGGGCGTTCTGAAACATTTTTGACACGAGCCATCTGCCAAATATTTTTAATTCTAGTTATAACTTCATCCATGACTTCAGCCATTTTTTCATGTAATTCTAATTCATTAGTACCTTCTACATAATAAGGAATCCAACCATACCCTCTAAATAAAGAATCTAATTCATCTTGACTTATTCTTGCTAATATTGTAGGGTTAGCAATTTTATAACCATTTAGATGTAATATTGGTAAAACTGCTCCATCATTTTTAGGACTAATAAATTTATTGCAATGCCAACTTGTCGCTAAAGGGCCTGTCTCAGCTTCGCCATCGCCTACGATTACTGTAGCTATTAAATTAGGATTATCTAATACAGCTCCAAATGCATGAGAAAGACTATAACCTAATTCGCCGCCTTCATTTATGCTTCCGGGAACCTCTGGGGCAACGTGACTTGATGTCCCACCTGGAAAACTAAAATGTTTCATAAATTTTGTTAATCCTAATTCATCTTGGGTAAAATCTTTATAAATTTTGGTATATGAGCCTTCAAAATACGTATTGGTCATGGTTGCTTGTCCAGCATGACCAGGTCCTGCTATCCACATCATATCCAAATCATATTTTTTAATAACACGATTACAATGGGCATAAGCAAAATTTTGACCAGGTGCACTACCCCAGTGACCAACTAACTTACTTTTAATATCTTTAAATTCTAATGGTCTTTTTAGTAAAACATTATCTTTTAAATATAAAGATGCAGCTGATACATAATTTGCCGCCCTAAAATAGCCATCTATAGCTTTTAATTCTTTTTCGGTTAAAACATTCTTTTTCATACTAGTTCCCTCTATTCTAAAAATAGTATACAATAAAGAAATTAAAATTGCAAAAAAAAGAATTACTTTTTAGTAATCCTCATAATTTAATATTTTCAATTTGATACTCTTTTAATCTTCTATTATAGGCACTGATTAGTTCTTCTTCCAAATAAATAGGTTCGTTAAATCCTAATAATGAAAAAAGATATTTTGTAAAGTATGGATTTAATATTAAAATTGGCCCCAATAAATTTGTTCCAAAAAAATTATTTTTTCTTACACCTTCAAATTGAGCATTATTTTTTTCCTTTGTAACTTTAAATAATGGAGTATCATTTACAATTAAAATGTCATTTTGACTTTTATAACCTACTATAGGATGATCTTCGTCCAAAAAATTACCTAAAAACAAGCTATTATAACGATTATCTTTATTAAAAATAGTTTCAACATTTATTAAATTTAAGCCTTTTAAATTATCGTTATTATCAATTTGAATAGTTTTTCCCATTATTTCGCAAGCATTACCTGTAAAAAGAAAAACAACGTTTTGACTGATTAATTCTTTTATTCTTTTTTTGTATGGTTTAAGTTTATTTAAAACTTTAATAAAATTGTTTTCATTCATTGGTCCTAAATAAATTAAGCCAACATTATTGTTAACAAAATATGGTGTTTCTAAAAATGAAGTTTTGATAACAGTATCTTTAGGAAAATTTTTTTCTAAATATAATACGTTGCCACTATCACCATATAAATCACAAATTTCAGGAAATAATATTTCTATTTTCATTTGTTAAGCTCCTTTTTTATTTTTTCTTTTAAGATCAAAGACTGTTCATAGGAAGTTAAATCATGGAGAATAAAAATCTTGTCAAAATTTTTATTTTTTAAAGCACTGGCCATATTTAATTCATCATCAATTAAAGAAATAATTTTTTTATTAATTCCAGCTAGCAATAATCTTACATAAAGATCTTTGTTTCTTTTGCCACCAACTATAATAGAGGTTATGTTTTCATCATTTAGCAATTCAAAGTCTGTATCGTAATACCATGAAACAGTTTCAGATGAATAACGATTATCAGTCACATCATCAAGCATTAACATAATACATTTTTGCCCATGTTCATTTTTTACATATTCTAAAACACTGGAACATGCTACTGGATTTTGACCTTTAGCCATATGATTTATTAAAATAGTTTTTCCTATTTCTTCTTCACTAAATCTTGAATCAACTATTGAAACTTTTTCTAAACAATTACAAATAATTTCTGATTTATATCCTAGTTCTAATAAAATACTTATGACAGCAATATAATTATAAATATTAAAAATGCTTGTTACTTTTAAAGGAAATGGATTACCATTTATAACTAATTTTTTCTTGTAAAAATCCACTGCCGCTACATAATCACGAGTTGGATTAGTTAAGCCGCATTTAGGGCACAAAACATTACCTATATGATAATATTTGCTATCTATATAATTTAATTTACTACCACAATTTGGACAATAAATTAAATCACAAAAACGATGCTCTATGTTTTTTTTGCCAAAATTTTCTTTAATGCCAAAATAAATAGCATTATGATTTTTAGCCAATTCAGATGTAATTAAATCATCGGCATTTAATATTAATTTAGTTTTTTTAGGAATACCATTTTGAATTTTAGCTAGCACATAATCAATAGTACTATTTGTTTTCATTGAATCACGAAATAAATTAGTACATAATAAATAGTCTGGTTTAATTTCTTTAAAAATTTCTCCTGATGTTTTTTCATCAATTTCTAATATAGCTACGTCAGCAACTTTTTTTTGTTTTAAAAACATTGCTGCTATTCCAGTATTAATATTAAATCCATTATTATTAATAACATTTAATCCTAAATTTTCTAAACAATCTTTTAATAAACCACATATTGTTGATTTACCATTTGTTCCGGTTATGGCAATTATTAATTTAGGTTTAGGAACATATTTTAAAAAATCTGGACAAACTTTTAATGCTATATATCCTGGATAATAAGGAATATTTCTTTTTAGCATTTTTAAAATAAACGAACTAAGTTTTCCAGCCATTACGGCCATTCTATATTTAATCTTCTTCATTTTTATCACCATAAATAACTTTATCAAAAAATGGTTTTAAACCTTTTTTATCTTCCGATAAATGAATTTTGGATTGGTATATATCATATCCAGGCAATTCATTACCTTCAATTAAAACTGGACCGTTGTTTGTAATCGCTATATCCCAGCCTACTAAACCAACTTGTTCAATTTTTTGACTTGCCAAAATAGCCATATTTATTGCTTCTTTATAATATGGAATTTTAAATCCTTTTATATGGACTTTTGAAACAGGATGAATTTCATACAATTTTCCTTCTCTATCCATAGCTGGTTTAGTTATAACGCCTGATTCATCAAATAAAGTATACATTCCTCCGCTATGAAAATTATCAACATCTCTAATTCCGTTACCAATTCTTATTGCCCTTAACATAACAGTTGTTTGATGATTTTTACGAACGGTAACAATTCTTAAAGTATTGACTGAAGCTTTGCATAATTTATTCATTTCTTTATGTTGGCGAACATATTCTTCAACTAGGTATTGTTTTGTACTTAATAAAACTTCATATAATTTTTCAATATTAGTATTTTTATCAATAACTATTTTAGCTACATCGGCCCCTCCAGATTGATCAACTGGTTTAACCATAATAATTGAATGTCTTTTAACAAATTTAGTAAATTTATTAATATTTGCTTTTCTTAAATCCAAAAAATCTCTTTTAATGAACTCTTTAAACTTTTTATTAAACTCTACCTTGTTACGAAAAAAGTGATAATATTCGCTGTTGTTTAAAGTTTTTAAATAACCATTATTTACGCCTCTTGTTATATAAGTTTTTCTTTGTTCATTAGTCAAATCTTCAAAATAAAAAAGAAAATAATCTGTATAACCCGCTAAATATTTAAATGAACAATAGATCATATCACAAAAAATAAATAATCGACTTTTACCACTTCTTTTGTGAATTTTATTAATAGTTTTAAACATTTCTTTAAAATTCATTTTAAAAATTCTTTTTATATAATAAATTATTTTTTTTAATTTATTCAACTTTGCCACCTCACATTTGATTTCATTATATAATGTTTTTATTAATATTGCTATATTTTTTCCTTATTTTAGTTCATGCTTGATTCATTTTTATAAAACTTTATGTTATACTATGATTAACAAACGAGGATAGTATGAAAAAATTAATCAAAAAAATCAGTACACTATTTCTTTTAATTTTGCTAAATAGTTTAGTAATTATTTTAATTATTGATATTAACTCGGAAATCGCAGTTAAAGATATTTTATTAGAAAATTTTAATAGTGAAAATAATTCATACACAATTGCAATTTATAAAAAAAATGGTGTTATAGACAATTTATTTAGTAAAGATTTTAGCTGTTACGCTGAATCTAAAGAAATTTTTAGTAATAATTTTAGTAATGGAAAATGTGTTTTAACTTTGCCTATTAATGAAAATTTTGAAATTTATATAAAAAATGGTAATAAAGAAAGTAAAAAAGTTAATCCTTCCAACTATATCAGTAATATTTTAGAATTTAATTTTAATGATGAGATTGTTTATTTGACAGTTGGTGAAAAATATAAATTGGATTATTCATTGAAATTAGTCTCTCCAGATGATAGTTTTAATTTTAAATCAAATAATGAGGAAATCGCTACTATTAAAGATGGCTATATATACGCTAATAAAAGTGGAAAGACTACTATATCTTACGCAATTACAAATAAAGTATTGGAAGTTATTGTAACAGACTTAATTAGTTTGCCTGCATATCAAAAAAATTATAAAACTCATTTGCCTTGTAATAGATATTCTTTAGATGAAGCCAATTTATTAGATAAAATATTAGAATTTAAAATTAATAAAGCAGGATATAAAACTAGGGCTGGTGCAGTTGCGGCTGCTCGCTTTCTGACTTTAGAATTTCCTTATCGAATCCCATATTTCTACGAAAATGGTCGTGTTCATGAATCTGGTGTAAATTACGCTGATGGCGAAGGAAGATATTATAAGAAAGGATTGTATTTACATGATTCTAAAAAAAGTGATATAAAAGCTTCTTTTAGTGGTCCAGCAATTTGGGGTTGTCCATTAACAAATTGGGAATTAAATGAAACTTATGGTTATTACCCTGGCGTTAAAAGAGCTAACGGCTTAGATTGTTCAGGATTTGTCTCTTGGGTATTGTATAACGCTGGATTTGATCCTGGAGATATTGGAGCTGGCGAAACGGAATATCCTTATCAATTAACTGATTTAGGAAATTATACACCTTTAACTACTTCTTTAATTTATTCTGACAACCTTAAGGTTGGTGATTTATTAAATTATTGGGGACACATTGCAATAATAGTAGGTATTGATGATAATTATATTTATGTTGCTGAATCACTTCAAAATTTTGGCGGAGTTGTAACAAGACAATATAAGAAATCGACGATTAATCAAACTTTTACTCACGTTGTTTTAATGGATGATTATTATAAAAATGACGGTAATTTAAAAAAAATGTGGTAAAATTTATAAAAAGTATTTTGTTCGACAATTATTTTGCTTTTTTTATTTATAATAAGAAACCATGAACGAAGAGATTATTAAAAAAATGCAATTATTGTTAAAACAATTTTATCGAATTCAAGCTATGAATTGGATTACAAATCAGTCAAATGGCTACGGTAGCGCTGGACAAACTTTAGAGTTACTACTTCATAAGGCTATTGATAGAGATATTTTGCCTGATTATAATGGTATAGAATTGAAAACTAGACAAATTAATAGTGAGCCATTTGTTGGACTATTTTCAATGGCACTGGATAACAGGCCGTTAAGAATGAAATATTTATATGATACATGTGGATGGCATAGCAAAGAAAATCCAAGTTTTAAAGTACTTTATGTTAGGGTTAATAATAAATTTGAAAGGTGTTCAAGAAGATTTTCTTATAAACTACACGTTAATTATGATAATGAAGTTGTTGAGTTAAAAGTTTATGATCATTATAATAATTCTTTAATAAAAGAACCTTTATCCTGGTCATTTAAACATTTAAAGCTACGATTAGAAACCAAATTAACTTATTTAGCTTATATAAATGTTAAAAGATATTATGATTGGATTAATAAAACTGCTTATTTTAAATATGAAGATATTACCTTTTATAAGTTAAAAGGGTTTAATGTTTTTTTAAAGTTATTGGAAAGTGGAATAATTGTCGTTAGCATAAAAATATCTTATTATAAAACTGGTGACAAAAAAGGCGAAATGTATGATAAAGGTACATCTTTTGAAATAAATTATGCGAATTTGGATTTTTTATTTGAAAAATTAAACATTTCTATTAATTGATACTTTTTTAGGTCAAGGGGTTGCAATAAAAAAATCTTGCTTTTTTTAAGGCAAGATTTAATTTTCTAAAATGGTCGAGAAGACAGGATTTGAACCTGCAACCCCTTGGTCCCAAACCAAGTGCACTACCAAATTGTGCTACTTCTCGCTGCATATATAATATTATATTACAAATTATTTAATTTGTATATAAAAAATTAATGGTGCGCCCAAAGGGAGTCGAACCCCTAACCTTTAGATCCGTAGTCTAACGCTCTATCCAATTGCGCTATGGGCGCGATTACTAATGCAATATGATTATATAATATTCAATTTAAAAATGCAAGGAAAAAGCGTTAAATTATTGATTTTTTTTGTTAAAAAGCTTAATTTTTTCTAGTTCTTTTTGTTCTGTCTTAATCTCTTTGATTTTATTAATTAATAATTCATCTACAAGAATACAACCATCTTTACATTCTATTTTTAATGTTAAAGGATTTCTTTTTAATGTTTTAACTTTTAAAATATCACCATCTTCTAAAATTATTATTTTCTCTTTTTTGTTATCTAAAATTCTCATTAATCTTCCCTCTCTATTTTGTAAAAAATTTCATCATCAAAGAAATCTTTTAAAGTAATGTTTAGTCCTTCACAAATTCTGATTATTGTTAATAGTTTAGGATTTTTGGATTTACCAGCCACTAAGTTTTGAACCGTACTTTGAGTTAAACAGCAAATGTTAGCTAACTTATTAGGTGTTATATTATAAGTAGAGCATATTTTTTGAATTTTTATTGATATTGCTTCAGAAAGTTTCACATTTACCACCTTACAAAAAGTATATCAATTTACAGATAAAATATATTAACCACACAAGGTTAAAATGGGTATATTTTTATACTTTTTTATAAATTCCTTTCTCTTATTGGTAAATTATACCAACCTACAAAGCAAAAAAATGTCGAATTTTAAATAACGCAAAAAAAAACAAAGGCATCAGACTGCTTTTGTTATTAACTATATGGTGGCTCGCTCGGGATTCGAACCCGAGACCCTTTGATTAAAAGTCAAATGCTCTACCTACTGAGCTAGCGAACCAATATAAGAATGGCTGCCTCGGGAGGGTTCGAACCTCCGAAATGTCAGAGTCAAAGTCTGATGCCTTACCACTTGGCTACGAGGCAAAATTTTAAATTTAAATGGTGGAGGGATATGGATTTGAACCATAGAACCCGAAGGAACAGATTTACAGTCTGCCGCGTTTGACCACTTCGCTATCCCTCCACATGGTGCCGAAAGAGGGACTCGAACCCCCAACCCATTGATTACAAGTCAATTGCGCTACCAATTACGCTATTTCGGCAAATTATGGTGGGCGTTTACGGACTCGAACCGCAGACCCTCTGCTTGTAAGGCAGATGCTCTAACCAACTGAGCTAAACGCCCGTCTTCTCTTTAAGACACTTTAAATATTACCAAAAACATAAGTTAATGTCAATAAAAATTAATTAAAAAAGCAAAAATTTATAACAACGTGAATTGAAAAAGTAAATTCCAGTTTCATAATATGAAATTAAAATGTAAGAGAAACGTCTATAATAAAGGCGTTTTTTGATATTGATAATTTGAAATTTAATGAAAAATAGTGTAAAATATAAA
>CALVWG010000004.1 GCA_944364655.1 uncultured Bacilli bacterium
CTTTTAAAAATACCAGGTATTGGTCCAACATCAGCCAAAAAAATAATTTCTTCTAGAAGATTTTTTACAATAGAATTTAATGATTTAAAAAAAATGGGAATATCTTTAAAAAGAGCCAAATATTTTATTTTATGTAATGGTAAGTATTTTGCAAGCAAAAGTATTTTTCAAAAAAAATTTATTGAAAGTAATTTAGTTTTAGAAGAAAAAATAACTAAAGAAGAAAGGGTAAATCAACTAAGTTTATTTAATGAATAATATCTATTTATATGAAGATACTTTTGCTAATTTATTAGATTTAATATTTTATCTACTTAGTGAAAAAATAAAACCTGATAATATAAAAGATGAAAATAATTATCAACCAGATCTTCTAAGTAATGAAATTAAACCAGTTATAAAAATAAAGAATAAAAAAGAATTATTAACTAAAATAGGTTGGGAAAATTTAAAATTGTGTCATTATGCGTTTAGAACAAATGATCCTAACAAGGAATTAATAATTTATTATTACTTACTAAATTCTTTAAAATATGAAAATAATACTAAATATATGCGTAATTTAAAATGTGTGAATAAAACTTTAAAATTAGCTCATTATGTTAGTAGAGAAAATCATAAATTTAAAGGATTTTTAAGATTTAAGGAAATGGAAAATAATTTTTTATATGCTGAAATAGAGCCTGAAAATGACATTTTAGATTTATTAGCTAATCATTTTAAAAAAAGATTAAGTAATGAGAGATGGCTTATTAAGGATCAAAAAAGAAAAAAATATTGTTTTTATAATCAAAAAAAACTTTATTTCTTGGATGAAAAAGATGTAATTAAATTAAATTTAGAATTATCGAAAAACGAAAAGAATGTTGAAAATCTATGGTGTTGTTTTTTTAAAACCATTGCTATTAAAGAAAGAGAAAATAAAAAATGTCAAATGAATTTTATGCCTAAAAAGTACTGGAAAAACATTATTGAAATGGAGGAAGAATATGAAAAAGATAATTAAAGGTGAAG
The DNA here is from genome assembly GCA_944364655.1 of uncultured Bacilli bacterium. GTDB lineage: Bacteria > Bacillota_I > Bacilli_A > RF39 > UBA660 > Ventrenecus. The sequence continues at coordinate 1,015 of CALVWG010000004.1, forward strand.
AACTACAAAATAAAATTGATGAAGCAATAAATATGATATGTGATGCCGTTTCAACTACCCTAGGGCCAGTTGGCAACAATGTTATTATAAATAGTTCTATTGCCTCTTCCTATATAACTAATGATGGAGTTACTATTGCAATGAATATTGAAAGTGAAGACCCAATTATTAATTCAATTTTAGAAATTGTAAAAGAAGCTACATTAAAAACAAATGAAATAGTTGGAGATGGAACAACTACTACCTTGGTACTTTTAAAAGAATTATATTTTGAAGGCAAAAAATTAATTAAAGAAGGAATAAGTAGAATAGAGTTAAAAAAAGAAATGTTTAATTCTTTAGAAAAAGTAATTGAACTAATAAAAAAAGAAAGTTTTAAGCCAACAAAAGAAGATTTAGAAAATGTTGCTTTAGTTTCAGGAAATGATCAAGTTATTGCTAATATAGTTAAAGAAGTTTTTCAAAAAGTAAAAAATGCAAGAGCAATAAAATTAGAAGAAAGCCCAAATGAACAAACTTACTATGAATTAAAAAAAGGCTATGAATTTCCAATTTCTAATTTGCCAGAATTTTTATTTGTTGATAAAAAGAAAATAACTCTTTCTAATTGTCAAATTTTATTATTGGATAAAATAAATGATTTTGAAGAAATAAATAAAGTTTTAAATGATACTTTGAATTCCAATCAAAATTTATGTCTAATTGCTAGTGAAATTGCCGAAAATATTAAACAAAATCTTCTTTCTTTAGTTATGGAAAACAATTTACCAGTTTATTATTTAGAAATACCTGTTTATGAATCTTCAAAATATCAACTTTTAAGAGATATTGAAGCTCTAATTAATATGGATGAAAATAATATTGGTAATGCTTTATTATTAGAAATAGAAGAAGAAACAGCTACTATTTTTTGTAAAGAAAAAAACATTAAAATAAAAAATCAAATAAATAAAATCAAAAAAGAATTAAAAAAATGTTATAACTCTTATCAACAAGAAGAATTGGAAAATAGATTAGCCAAATTAGAAACTGGAATTGCCACTGTTTATGTAGGGGGCATAACTAAAGTTGAAAAAAGAGAACGTAAAATGCGTTTTGAAGATTGTATTCACGCTGTTGAAACTGCTAAAAAAGGTATTGTAATTGGTGAAGGGCTAGCATTTTGGAAAGTAAAAGAAAATCTAGAAGAAAAAACAAAAGGAGATTATATTTTCAAAAAAGCTTTGGAAAAACCATTTATTAAAATAATGGAAAATGCTAATGTTAATTATAAAGAAATAATTTTCAAAATAAAAGATTCTTCATTTACAAAAATTTATGATATTAAAAATAATGATTTTGAAGAAATATCAAAAACCAAAATAATTGATCCAGCTTATGTTTTAATTGAGGCAATTAAAAATGCCACTTCAATTGCCAGTATGTTATTAACAACAAACTATTTAATTATCAATGAATTTTATGAAAATAAAAAAAACATTGAAATTTGAAAAAAGAAAAGTAGATTTTTCTTATTAAATATATTATACTAACAATAGATGTGCTGAATTAGCTCAGTTGGTAGAGCAACGCCCTCGTAACGCGTAGGTCGCAGGTTCGAGTCCTGTTTTCAGCACCAGTTAGTAATTAACTTCCGAAAGGAAGTTTTTTTATAATTTTAATAAATTTTTGATATAATATTTTATATAAAAAATATAGAAAGGTATAATTAAAAACTATGCAAGAAATTAATAATGATTTAAAAAAATATGTTGAAGAAAATATTTTTCCAATTTATGAGAAAAATAATGTTGGTCATAATTTAGAACATATAAATTATGCTATAAAAAGATGTTTAAAATTTAGGGAACAATTTGCTAATATAAATTTAAAAATTGTAAAGAGGAATTTTTATGCAGAAAGTTGTAATTGTAGGTAGTGTTGAATTACAGAATAATATAAATTATTGGAAGCAAAAATTTTCTAATAACAATTATGAAGTATTAGACTATCCAAAAAAAATAAAAAAAGAAAAATTTATGGAACTTTATCCTAATATTATTAATAGTTTTTTTGAAAATATAACCCAAGCTGATATTTTATTTATCATGAATGAAGACAAAAACGGAAAAATTGGATATATTGGAGCAGAATCTTTTGCAGAGTTAGCATTTGGATTAGCTCAAAAAAATTTTATAAAAAAGATATCGAGATAGTATTATTAAAAATGCCAGATAAAGAAAATCAATGTTTTGAAGAAATTGATTTATGGCTAAAATTAGGATGGATAAAATTATACGAGGAGGAAAAATAATATGTCTATAAAAGAACAAATTGAAAGTTATACTCCTTTTAATGAACAGGAGGAAAAAGATAAAGAACAATTTTTAGAATTTGTCAATAGTTTTGATGATGTTTTGACAAGGAAAAATATATTTGGGCACTTTTCTTCATCTGCTTTTGTTGTTAATAAAGAAAGAACAAAAATGCTTGTAGTTTATCATATTATAAATGATGGTTGGATTTATCCGGGTGGGCATGCAGATGGTGAAAATGATTTATTGTCGGTAGCAGTTCGTGAAGTTGAAGAAGAAACAGGATTAAAAATTAAAATATTAGATAATTCCATATTTGGACTTCAATCAGCTCCTGTAAAAGGTCATATCAAAAAAGGCAAATATGTATCTGCGCATCTTCATTTTGACATTATATATCTTATGGAAGCGGATGATACAATTCCTTTAATTTATAAAGAAGATGAATCAAAAGGTGTAAGGTGGGTTTCTTTTGAAAAAGCGTCTGATGAAACTATGTGTGATTTTATTAGGCCTATACATAAAAAATTAATAAAAAAATTAAAATCTAATAATATTTAAATTAATTTATTAAATTGAGATTTTCAATAATAAAATTTATACGGGAGTATAAATTCATTGCTAACTAGACAATGAAATTACTTCGAAACTATTTAAAATAAAAAAAGATGATTAAATTATTTCGACATTTTGTCAAATGGTGTTGGTAGATAATAAATGTAATAAATATATGTAAGTGATTATACTGCCGACAAAGTCAAAAAATGTACAAGCATTCTTTAACTTTTTAAGGAATGCTTTTTTTTAAATTAAATATTAATAATGTGTGAAATAAATTTTAAATAACAAAAGTTTTTGATATAATATCTTTAAGTATTAAAATAATAAAGGAAAGATTAAGATAGAAATAGTAAATTATTCTCAAAATTACGATAAATCAATTAAAGATTTATTAGTAGAATTGCAAGAATATATCGCTAAAATTGATCGTGAAAAATATAACATTTTAACTAAAGAATATAGAGAAAAATATTTTTTGAAAACCACGAATGAAATAAACAATTTAGAAGGCAAAATGTTTTTGGCTATAGAATCTAATAATGTTATAGGCTTAATAGTAGGAGTTATTAACAATGAAAATGAAAAAACATATGATTTTGCAGCACCTAAACGAGGTAGAATAACAGAATTAATTGTTACTAAAAAAAGGGAAGTAATGGGGTTGGTAAAAAATTATTAAATGAAATGGAAAAATATTTTAAAAAAGTAGGTTGTAAAGGTATTTTAATAGATGTTTTTGTTTACAACGAAAAAGCACAAACATTTTATTATAAAAATAATTATTTAATCGAAATATTGAAGTGATGAAAAAAATATGAATATATGTAGAAATGGAGAAAAATATGCAAGAAATTAATAATGATTTAAAAAAATATATCGAAGAAAACATTTTTCCAATTTATGAGAAAAATGATGCTGGACATAATTTAGAACATATAAATTATGTTATAAAAAGATGTTTAAAATTTAGTAAACAATTTTCTAATATAAATTTAGATATGGTTTATGCTACAGCCGCTTATCATGATATAGCTCATCACATTGATAAAGATAATCACGAAACTTTATCAGCAAAATGGTTTTATGAAGATGAAAATACAAAAAAATTTTTTTCAGAAGAAGAAAGATTAATAATTAAAGAGGCAATAGAAGATCATCGTGCTTCGTTAGAAAGGGAGCCAAGAAGTGACTATGGCAAAATTGTTTCTTCTGCTGATCGCTCAACTGACATTAAAATGATTTTAAAAAGAACACATTTATATAGTTTGAAACATTATCCTAAAATGAATTTAGAAGAAATGATTGATCGTGCTTACAAAAATATTAGTCAAAAATATGGAAGTGAAGGTTACGCTAAAAATTATTGTTTAGATGAAGAATATAATCAATTTAAAAAAGAAGTTAAATTACTTTTAAAAGATAAAAATGAATTTATAAATAAATACTTAGAAGTAAATGGTATAAAAAATAGTAATAATTGCAAATAAATTAATAATATAAGTTTACATTGATAAAGTAGAAAATATCACTTGCAAAAAATATGAAAATTTTACTGATATCCAAAATAATTTAAAAATAAAATAATTGTAACGTATGCTTAAAAAAGTAAATTATACTAAATTGTTTTAATATAAGAATTTTTTATCTAGTAAAATATTTATACAAATTCAAGACATTATCACAAATTAGTTATAAAAATACCACAAAATTACATACAAGTATTGACAAAAAATAAAAAAAATAGTATTTTATTTGAAAATATTTTGAAAGGAAAATTGATTTTGATGATTAAATTTATGAAAAAAAGCAAATTAGAATTTTCTTGTTATTTTTGTAAATTTTTATATATTAATATAAATTCTTTTTTGAACCTTTCAATTAAAAGCATGACATAATTTTGTTATGCTTTTTGTTTAAGTTTTTAGTAGTGTTTTTTGGAGGAGTTTTTATGGAAAATAAAATTTTACAAAATTTAATAGAAAAGCTTAATGATTACAATTCAGAAGAAATTGAGGTAATTAAAAAGGCTTATGAGTATGCTAAAAAATTACATGATGGACAATATAGGCAAAGTGGGGAACCATATATTAATCATCCTTTAAATGTTGCATATATTCTTGCAGATATGCATGCGGATAGAGATACAATATGTGCTGGGCTTTTGCATGATGTATTAGAAGATACAGGAATTACAAAAGAAGATATTGTGCATGATTTTAATCAAAATGTAGCTAATTTAGTAGATGGTGTAACTAAACTTTCAAAAATGAATTTTTCTTCTAAAAAAGATCAAAATTTGGCTAATACTAGAAAGATTATTACAGGTATCACTGAAGATGTTAGAATAATAATTATTAAATTAGCTGATAGACTTCATAATATGCGAACTTTGCAATTTAAAAGTGAATTTAAACAAAAAGAAAATGCACTTGAAACTATGGAAATTTTTGTTCCTTTAGCTTATTATATTGGTGCATATAGAGTTAAATCTGAGTTAGAAGATTTATCTTTACGATATTTAAAACCAGATATGTATAAAAAAATAGAAGAAAGAAAGTTAAAAACAGAAGAAGATAGTAATAGTTGTTTACAAGAAATGTTGATAAAAATTAAAACAATGTTAAATGATAAAAATATTCCCAATGAAATTAAAGTAAGAACAAAAAATATTTATGGTATATATAAAAGATTAAGTGAAGGACAAAAATTATCAGATATACATGATTTATTGGCATTAAAAATTATGGTAGATGAAGCAGCTAATTGCTATTATGTTTTGGGTATGATTCATGAAAAATATCATCCAATAAATAATAAATTCAAAGATTATATCTGTAATCCTAAAACTAATATGTATCGTTCATTACACACAACCGTTTTTGGCCCAGATGATAGATTAGTTCAAACACAAATAAGAACTTTTGAAATGGATAAAGTGGCTTCATTTGGCTTAACAGCATATTGGGATGAAGAAAAAGGAAATGCAAGAGATGTTATGCAAGAAGAATTAAAAAGTAAATTTCAATTTTTTAAATCTTTAATAGAGATTAATTCAATGTTTGGAGACAATCAACAGTTTGTGAATCAAGTTAAATGTGAACTTTTTTCTGATAAAGTTTATGTATATACAACAAAAGGAGATATAATTGAATTACCTAGAGGAGCAACACCTATAGATTTTGCTTATAAAATACACACAGATATTGGAAATAAAATGGTTGGTGCATTTGTAAATGATGAATATGTACCTATAGATTATATATTAAAAAATAAAGATAGGGTGAGAATTATAACTGATGATTTATCTTATGGTCCAAGAGAAGATTGGATAGAAAAAGCACAAACAGCAAAAGCAAAAAAGAGAATATTAGATTTTAAAAAATAAAAAGGGATTATAAAATATGAATCTAGAAAAATATAAAATAATTAAAAATAACTTTATATTTTCTTACAGAAATAAAATATTAGCATTAAGAGAGTATTACGAAGCTAAATCTATTGATATTTCTATGGAAGATTTTAATATGTTAAATAAAAAATATCGAGATTATATAATTGAAATGATTAATGAGCTAGGTTGTATATTTAAAGAATTTTACAATATTGATTTTTGTATAACTTTAAGTGGTAGTTTAGCAAGATACACTAATAACTTATTTAGCGATATAGATATTAATTATTTAACAACTTCATATAATTTTAAAGATATTATAGATATTGAAGATAAAATAAATTATATTTTACAAGAAGTATTAAAGTTTAGAGGTAAAGATAAATTGCACAGCATGGTATTATATTTGCCTTTAATAGATGAAAAAAAGATAAGTGCTATAGACAATAATGAATATATTCTCAATTTTGTAGATGGGCAAATAACAGTTAAATGTAGAGAAAATGCAGAAAAATTGATGTATGAAACTTATAATTCTACAAGAAATATATATGATGTAATAAATTATTTTAATAGTTATGATAATGAATTTAATATTAATGAATGGGCATATTGTTTTAAATTTGTGTTTAATAAAGAATATTTAAATATATATAAAAAATGTAGAAATGAATATAGAAAAATTAATAATATTAATATATTTATAGATAATTTATTAAATGATATAAGAAAAGATAATAATTACTTAGATGGAAATTTGACGTGTGTAGAAAATGCTTTGTTAAAAAAAATATATAAAACGAATGTATTATTTAATTTTTATAAATTATTAGCCATATTTTATAGATTAGATAAAAATATAAGTGATTTTAATGTAGACTGTTTCTTAAATGAATCGATTATATTTGATAAAAAGTTGTTTAATTTATTTAATGAATATTTAAAATCTATACAAGATTTACAATTGATACTTAATAAAAAAAATATAGATTTAAGTTCTCATTCAAATACTGTACTTGATATAAATAGTATAAATGAAAGTTATAAAGTTTTAACTAATAGAGAAAACATATTAAAAGATTTGAATAAAAAAAAGAAAAATTTATATAATAAATGCATTTTTATTCTAAGGAGGATTAAAATTGAAGAGTGAAGAATTTTTAATATCAACATTACCAATAAAACCACAAAAAGAGATTAATATTGGAATGCTTTTATCTCCAACTATAATGGACTTTATTGGAAATATACTTGGAGCACAAAAGATTATTGGATTTAATATAATTCATAGTTATGAACAAAAAGATAATGAATTATATGGATATTTAGATGCTATTAATGAATCCAAAATAGAGTATGATTCAATATTTGTAGACAAAGATCACGATGTAGAATTATTGGAAATTGTAGATAAAATGTATCATGATGGATTTTTAAAAATAAAGCAAAAAGAAAAAATAAGATGTGAATGCGGAAGGGTAGATATGATTCCTTCATCAATTAATAATGGTAAAATGTACAGATTAGAAAATGGTAAAATTATATGTAATTATTGCAATCAAGTGTGTAATAAATATATGGAAAGATCATTAGTTTTTGAATTAAAAGATAAATTAAATAAAACTTTATTATGTCCGCCATATTTAAAAAAAGAATTGAATTCATTTTATCGAACATTTAATAATTCTGATTTTTTAGTTTCGAAAAATAGAAATACTGGATATGTAATAGATACTTTATCTGGCTCATTTAATATAGATGTGGATTTTATTTGGAGTAATTATTTTAAATTATATGATAATCCTAAGCAAATTTATATTGCCAGTAACCATCAATTATTTTTGATGTTTTTAATGAGTTATCTTGCAGAAAAAACATCTAATAATGATCTATTGTTTATTGCTAACCCATATTTAAATGTAGATTTAAAAGAAGCTAAAAGGCAATATGAATTAAGAACATTAAAAGAATATAAGCAATTGTTATTACTTTACAATTTTAGATGGCAAAATAAGAATTGTAATTGGTCTTCTACAAATACCACATATTTAAATAATATTAGTGAAACTAAAGTAAGAAATCTTTATAATGCCATGATACTTTCTTCTAAAGAATTATTGGAAAGTGAATTGCCATTAGAAGAATTAATATTTAAAATATTAAATGAAAAAAGTAATATGCAAAATAATATTAAAGATATGAAAAGGTTATATAAAAAAAATAGATTATAAAATAATAGGTATGGTTATTAGTGTGATTAATTATTAATTAAAGTTTTTAAAAGTTCTGATGATAATTTTGGAATAAAACAAACGCTTTTAATGATATTATTACAAATTGTTTATGTTTTTTATCAAATTTGATATCAAAGTATATTTATAATCAAATAAATAAAAATTTATATGAAGATTTTTATGAATTATTTTAATTTTTTAGTAGATGACAATATATTAAAAAATAATTGGAAAAATTTATTTAAAGGTGATTTATTTTAGAAAAACTACAGTATATAAATATTTAATAATATATATTATTAGTTGAAAAAACATTTATAATTTTAAATTTGAAAGATTAGATTATAAAATAAACTTTGAATGTGGATAAATTATAGATAAAAAATTAGTAAGGAGGATGTTATGTATAGTATATTATTTAGTAGAATAGAAATAGGAATGGATATAGTTAAAAATAGAATATTAGAAATATTACCTAAAGATCCTAAAATTGCTATATTTCCTTGGGCATTTCCAGTTGAAATAGATGGTAATAAATTAGAAAATGAGTTTTTTAAAAAGGGTGAAAGAAGATATAATAGATATATAAATGAACTTAAAAAAATTGGTATAGAGGAAAGCAATATTACTATTTGTAATTGTTATAGTGACTCTAAAGAAAAACTTAAGAAAATTATTAAAGATTCTAATATTTTATTATTACCAGGTGGCAACCCAGAAATGTTTTTTAAAAAAGTACTTCATGATACTGAGATATTTTATGATATAAAATATTTTGAAGGATTAATAATAGGAGAAAGTGCTGGAACAGAACTTCAATTAAAAAGATATTTTATTACTGCAAAAAATAATTTTTATAAATATTTTGCATTTTATGATGGATTTGGGATATTAGATGATCCATTTTATATAGATGTCCATACAATAAATAATAAGAGATATTTTGATTTATTACAAAAAGTTGCTAATAATACTCAAAAAAAAGTATATGCAATATTTGATGATGGAGCATTAATTTATAATAGAAAAAATAAAAAATTAGAAAAATTTGGTAATGTTAAAGAGTTTGTTCCAAATAAGTAAAATAATAACATTCTATGTAATGACTTGTTTTTACTTAATTACGTATAAAACAAAATTAATTTGTTTTTTTAATAAAATTTTGTTTCCTTTAAGTTATATTTTTAATAAGTTTTATTATTTTGGGCTTATGCTTAAATTAATAGATTTCAAATTTAAGCATAAAAAGTTCTAAGCATATTGATTTAATAAATGCTAGTATGAAAAGATATGATTCTATTGATTATATAGAAAAAAAACTTTAAAGATTTCATTGCTAATATTAATAAAAATATTGTAATATATAATAAGTATAATAGTAGCTTAATTTTGCAGTGTGAAAGTGTATACTTAATGTGTATAATAAAATTATTTGCATTCTATTTTTATGTTATGTTAAGAAAGGAAAATTTTAATATATTTAATGAAAATTTAGAAGTAGTATATAGAATATGTTGTAATTTATATAATTTAGTAGGAGGCAGTTATGATTAGAAGAGCAAAAATTAATGATGCTAAAGATATTGTTAGGGTGAATGTTATGGGGTGGAAAAATACTTACAGAAATATCTTTCCACAAACTTTTTTAGACAGTCTTGATTCTGAAGATGAAAATAGTATAAGGAAATGTCAAGAGAAGATTAATCAATATGCAGTTTGCGAAATTGATAATAAAATTGTAGCCATGGTAAGATATGGTAGAAATAAAAAGAATTATGATGATTCATATGCAGAAATATATGCTTTATATGTTGATGATTCTTATAAAAAACAAGGAATTGGTTCTAAACTTGTTGCATTTGCTTTTGATGAGTTAAAAAAAGAATATGATTATGTGTTAATTAGTACTTTAGTAAATAATTCAGCTAATGAATTTTATAAAAAAATAGGAGGAAAATTTGTTGGTAATTGTGATTTTTTATTAGATGATAAAAAATTTGTTGAAAATATATATGAATTTTTATTAAAATAATGAATACATATTTGCTAAAAATTTCATTTTGGTAAAATTATATAGATTTGTGGCAATAAAAACTTAAAATCGGACATATATATTTAACAAAATAATTTTACTAATTTTCATTGCTATGTATTGTTAAATTAAAACTTTAGTTAAAAAACAAGACTCAAAAAATCCTGATTTGCAACAGATTACAAGGCGTTAGAAGATAATATCGTTATATAAAAATAGCCTTAAGCGAAAGGTTATTTTTCTTTATATGTAAATTTTCCTACTAGGATAGTTCATTTAGGACTATATTTCAATTACACATGATTCATATCATTTTATTTTAACATCTGTATTACTTGTTATATTACATATAACAATAGTAAAAAGGTTATTATTCAAAGAATTTATTTATTCTAGCACCAAGTATTATAGATATTTTGTAAAGAGTTATAAGTGATATATTATTACGGTCATTTGCTGACTCAATTCTTTTTAAATGATTAACTGATAAATCAAGTTTTTCTGCCAAGTACATAGCTCTTTTACCTTTTTCAAGTCTATATTTCTTAATGTATGACAAATGACATATTTGATATTTTCATTAAAGTTTTGGTATTGTTCCACGTTATCACTTCCTCTGTAAAAAATTATAGAGAAAATTATTTTAAAAATAAGCAACCTTTCATGCTTAATTCTTTTAGCTGTGATATACTGTATTAGATAGTTTTAGTCTTAATATAATCTTCTAATTGGGATAATTTAATCTTATTAGATAAATTTTTGATAAATATGTCATTAGAATAATTAAAGGCGAGAAATGTAGTGTTATTAATGATTATTTTATGTGGCTCAATATAGGTTAAATTTGTTTTATCTATTTTCCTAACAGTGCCATTAATAATAGTGTATTTTACTTTACAAAAATCACATATGAATTCAAGTTTGTTTTTTAATGATTCTTCAACTAATATTTCTTCTTTAATAATATTTACCATAATAACATCCTTTCTTTTTAGAGTAGGATAGTTTCTTATAACACAAAAAAACTAATCCATTTCTGAATTAGTTATTTATCAAAACTCGAAAAGTTCGAGCACATTTCACTATGGAGCGAGTGTTGTAGTTATCTACAACTCTTTCCCAATAACGAAAGAGAACATATAATCCTCCGTTGCTAAAGATATTTTAACACAAATTTTGTTTAATGTCTCGAAAAAATGGAAACTTTTTGG
>CALVWG010000005.1 GCA_944364655.1 uncultured Bacilli bacterium
CATTGGTAAGATTTATAGTGAAGTAAAGGCACGACCACGTTATCATATTGCAAGAAATTTGGAGGAAGAGCATGATTAATGTGTTAAATATTTTGTTTGTTGTTATTGCAACTGGACTTATTTTATGCTTTTTTCGAAAAAAAGATGAAACTCATAATTATAAATATTATAGTGGTTCTGTTCTTATTCTTTCTTGTATATTAGTGTTTTTGCTCACCTATGGACTTGGCAGTATTCCGAATGGACTTCATGTAGATGAAGCCGGTATGGCTTATGACGCGATGAATTTAAGTCGTTATGGGGTCGATCGTTTTTTGTATCCTAATCCTGTGTATTTTATTAATTTTGGTGGAGGTCAAAATGCCTTGTACACTTATTTGGCCTCTTTTGTTATAAGTGTTTTAGGATTTTCTATTACCACTTTAAGATTGCCTGCAGTCTTATTATCTTTTCTTGCGGCTTTTTGTTTTGTTATGATGACTAAGAAGGCACATGGAAAGTATTTTTCTGTTATTGTGCTATTTTTGCTTTGTGTGTTACCTTTTTCTATTATGCATTCAAGATGGGGGTTAGAGTCTTACTTATTATTTCCGATGAGTATCATTTCTTGTTTTTGCTTATTTTGGGCTTTTTTGAAATATAAAAAAAGATGGTTTTTCCTAGCAGGTATTAGTTTTGGATTGACCCTTTATACTTATGCGGTATCATACCTCATTTTACCAATTTTTTTAGCGATAGTATTTCTTTATTCTTTGATAAATAAGAAAGTAACATGGACTGAATGTTTTTGTTTTGCAATACCATTAGGTATTCTTGCTCTTCCACTTATTTTGATGCTTCTTGTAAATAATGGAATAATACCAGAGATTACAACATCTTTTCTTTCAGTTCCAGAAATGTTCTTTTACCGAGGAAGTGAGTTTAGTTTTTCTAATATTCTTCACAATTGGAATTTGTTTGGAATATTATTTGGAACTGATGGGCTTATTTATAATTCTTTTGGTGAGTTTGGTACCATGTATTATTTTAGCATTTCATTTTGTATTTATGGATTTGTATTAGTTGTTAAAAATGCTATTCAAAGTGTGAAAAAGAAGATTATGTCTTTAGATTTTATGATACTAGCTTTCTTTATCGCAGTATTTTTGGTAACTATGTTATTAGATGGACCTAATATTAATCGGGCAAATGCTATTTATTTTCCACTGATTTATTTCGTAGCGGAAGGTATCTATCATCTTATAAATAAGAAATTGTGGACGGGAGCAGTTATTCTTGTTATGTATGTTATTTTCTTTGGAGCTTTCTTGTATTCTTATTTTGTAGAGTATCCTTGTGAAGTTCATGATACTTATTTCTTTGTATCACAAGATGACTTTGAAAATGCCCTTTCTTTTGCCAATCAATTAGATGGTGATGAAATTTATGTGATAGATGAAGGGTATCATCAACCTTATATTTATACAGTTTTAGCTTTAGAGATTGATCCTTATACATTTGTGGAAGAATTGGTTATGGATGACAGTGATATTGTACAAATTGGTAAGTATTCTTTTCGGCTTGATGAAATAAAAGAAGATTATGTTTATATTTTCTTAAAGGAACATATGGTTCCGGAAGAAATAAAAAATGCTGATTTTGATTGTATGAAGTTTGGAAGTATTACTGTATACTATTAAGAATAGTAATGCTAGAGGTGATGTAGTGAATCCTAATAAGTTCAAAACTTTTATATAAAAGTTATTTTAGTTGATCAAATATATTAAAGCTCAATTAGTTGAGTTTTCTTTTTTTAAATTAATGGACCTAATATGCAATTTTGGTTAGATTTATTATTAATAAAAATTGTGTTGTTAATCGGAAAAGATTATTTGTTTTAATATAAAGGAGTTGAATATTATGAAAAACTTATATGAATTATTGCAAGTTCCTAAAAATGCTACAGATTATGAAATTTATCGTGCATTTTTTAATGCAGTAAGAAATTTTGAAAATATAAGTGATAATGAACAAAAAGAATATATTAATGCTTTTATAATATTATCTGACTTGGAATTAAGAAAAAATTATGATGTTATGATAGGAATTTTTATTTCTGATAAATCTCCATGGTATTTTTATACTTATTTTGAAAATGGTTTTAATTTTTTTGATATTTATGGCAATTTGGGTGGCAATGAAAAACTTACTAAACTTGTTGAAAAAATGAAGGAAACAAAAATTAGATCTTCAATATCAAAAGATGCATTTTTTAGTGAAAGTGATTTAATAAATTTATTAGCAAATTATACTAAAGAAAAAATTAATAATAATGAACTTGTCAATTATTTATCTTCAAATATTAATGTTACAGATCTATCAGATGAAGAAAAGTTTGCACATTTTAAAAATATATATGCTAAATATAAAACAGAATTTTGTTTTTCACAAAGTTTTGCTATTGCCATGTCTTCTCATGATTATTCTGAAATGAAAATAGATGATGCTACTAGATATAGTTCTGCTCAATTATTAATATCTAAAAGAGGGGTGTGTACGCACTTTGCTTCATTAATTTATGAAGAGTTAGAAGGATTAGGCTTAGAAACATATTTTTTAAGAATGTTTCTTCCTAAATGGGTTCATCATATAGTTTTATATAGAGTAAATCAAAGCTGGTATATCTGTGATTTGACAAATGATTATTTATTTGGTCAAGCTGGATATAATGTATCAGATAAAAATTATATGGTTATTCCGTTGGAAGAATTTATTAAAAATAATTCAAATTGTTTAGAAAATATAATAGTTCCAAATTATGCAGGTGATATTATTTTTGACAATGGTTGTGTTACTTTAAAAGAATTAATTGTATCAAAATTTAATGAACAATTAAAAAAGTAATTAAGAATTTTAAAATTTGGATTTGTATAATTTGATGTTTATGATAATATAGAATAAGGTGAAGTTAAATATGAGAAAAAAAATTTTTAGATTTTTAGTAATGGGAGTTTTGTTATTTAATGTTATTGGATGTGAAAAAAGCGAACAATTAGATGATAATCAAGTAAAAGAACAAGAAATTCAAAAAATTAATTTAAATGATACTATTGAAGTGTCTTTGATGACAGTAAGCACTGGTTCATCTGATTGCTTTTTTTACATGTTTCCTATTAATTTACAAGAGGTTTTTCCAAATGCTCAAATAAAAAGTTCTGATAGTTATAAATATGTTAGTTATTGGAGTGGTGAAGAAAGAGATGCTGTTGATGGTGAGATAAGTGAAGAGGGTTTAACTAATAAAATTGATTCTTTAAATTTTGACATAGAACAAGAAGAAACTTTAACAAAATTATTTGAAGAATATAAAAGTAGTAGTGTAACTGGTCTAAAAGATGTTTTATATTCTTTAGAAAATCATCGATTTAGTTTTTCTTATGAGTATCTTGTTTTTAAAAATAATAATTATGAATCACAAGGCGCTATTTTTAATGAACAAGTAAATAAAATTTTAAAAAACTCTACAAGATTTAATGGACCTTGTGGGGGATATGATTTTGATGAAGATGATATTTTAAATGAAGATTTATGTGAACAATTTAACTTGATTTGTGATAGATGGTAAAATATACTAAGTTTAATAGTTAATGGGAGGTTTAAATGAGAAAATTAGAATGTTTAGAAAATAGAAAGAAAGAATTAGAAAAACAAAAAAAAGAGCTAGAAGAATTGTTAAAACAAAATCAAAGAGATTTAGTAAATAATAAATCTGATATTGCTTATGCTTATAATGCTTTTTATATTAATAAAAGAAATAAAAGTTTTAAATTATATGAAAGATTTCCTAGTATTGATTCTTTAGAATTTTATTTAAGCGTTATTTCAGATAGATTTCCCCTATATGAATATGGAATTTTTAATGTTAAAGAACTGGCAGAAATTATAAAACAATTATATCAATTTAAAAGAAATGAAGAATTTGAAATATTGACTTTTGGCGCTACTGAAAATAGAGGCGAACCTGTTTATGGTGGTCAAACTTTTTCTTTAAAACCATACATGTTTTTTATGATAGGAAATGCTAAATCTTTACAACCTTTTAAAAAGTTAAATGGACAGTACTTAAATTCTGATAAAGTATATAGTTCTATTTATTTATATGGTAAGGGAAAAAACTTAGTAAATGTTGAAATAGATCGTGATCATAGATTTCCTCTTGGGATTGAATGTTTAACCGGGAGTATTTTTGATGAAAAAGGCAATATAAATTATTCAGATGATGCTGGGTTTTTACAAGATACTTTTGATGGTAGTATTTACAAGCAAATTTTTGCTTATAATATTAGATCTAATTTAAATTCTTTTAGAAATAGCAAAGGAATAAAGGATGTCTTAGATTTTCGGGTTCATCCGCATGATACTTTTATTGCTAAAGTTTTAATTAGTATTGCAATTTATAAAAAGAACAATCATATTAAAGAATTAAGTGAAGAAGATTATGATCATATTTTTAAAGAGTTATTCGGACAAAGAGTTGATATAATTGGTGAGGCTAAAAAAGATATACCTGAAAGAATTTTATATGTTAAAAAACAAGATTGTCCTAAAAATATTTAGAAATTAAGAGGTGTTATTGTGAAAAAAAAGGGTTGGAAAAAAGTTTGGATTATTATTGGTGTTTTACTATTATTAATACTTTCTTTTGTCATTTATTTTAATGTTGCTTTTAATTATGTTTCTATAGATATTAATCCTAGTGTTATGCTTGGAATTAATTCTTTTGATAAAGTAGTAAAAGTAAAGCCATTAAATACTGATGCTGATAATTTACTTAAAGATCTTAATTTATATGGTAAAGATGTTAATAACGCTATTAATGAAGTTATTTCATCAGCTAATAAACTTGGGTATGTTAATGATAATGAAGAAAACGCTGTTTTAATATCTACATATTGTAATAATGATAGAAAAAATTCACAGTTAAAACAAAAAATTAATGGTAATTTAAATCAAGGATTAAATACTAACGGAATTGGTTCTCTAATAGTTGATATGGAATTAACAAAAGATGATGCATTAAAGGCTAACGAATATGGTGTAAGTGAAGCAAAAATTTTATTTGTTAAAAAAGCTTTAGAAGAACATCCAGAATTAAAGTTTGATGATTTAGTGTATTTAACTGCAAGAGAAATTGCTAAATATATTGAAGGATATGATGATCTTAAAAATAATAATGCTGGAAATTCTAATAATGGTATGAATAACGGTAATAAAAATCAATACGGTAAAAATAATAATTAAAAAAGGGGATGTTAGAAAATAGATAATTTATTTTCTATACATCTTCTTTTTTAATCTAATAAATAAAAACTCCCATAAACTCTAAGTTTATGGGGCTTTATGATACCAATATTTTGTCA
>CALVWG010000006.1 GCA_944364655.1 uncultured Bacilli bacterium
AATTTATAGAAAGGGGTGATGAAAAATGGTTATAAAAAAAAGATTGGTTACTCGGGGGAGTTCCAATCAAGTAAATAAAAATTTACTCTTTAAGTATATCTTAAAAAGTAAATTATGTCAAATTGAAGAAATAATAAACGATTTTAAAAAAGAACTAAAGGATAGGTGTTAAGGAATGAATAAAGTAAATAGTTTTACATTTTATTACGACTATTATAACTTAATCGATACATTACCGATAGAAGATAAAAGCATTTTATTAATAGCTATTACTGATTATGTATTTAAAGATATTGAGCCTATATTAATAGGACACAATCAAGCAGTCTTTAACACTTTAAAATCACAGTTAAATTTATCAAAAAATAATTCAAAAAGAAGTAAAAAAAGTGAACCAAAAGAAAACCGAAAAGCAAACCGGAAAGAAACCGAATTAGAAACCGGAAAGAAACCGAATGAAGAACCGGAAGAAAACAAAACAAGTGTTTTAAGTTTTAAGTTTTTAATTTCTAATTTTAAGTTTTTAAAAGATAGGGGATTGTTAAGGGGAAAGATTGAAGATTGGCTTGTGTACAAAGAGGAAAGAAAAGAACACTATACTGAAACTGGATTAAAGTCTTTACTAACACAAATTGAAAACAACACAAAAAAATATGGCGAGGAAAAAATTATTAACTTAATCGATGAATGTATGGCGAATAATTACAAAGGAATTATTTTTGACCGATTAAAAAATGAAAAGCCTATAAAGACCGAACAAGTTCCTGATTGGGTTAATAAGAATATTAATGATGATTTACTAACCGATGAAGAATTAGAGGCTTTTGAAAAGGAGTTAGGAAGATGATTGTAGAAATAAAAGTGCAAAGTGAAAAAGTATATCTAAAATGGGCTAAGCCTAGTATTCCGATGTATCACATTGTCCGTGATATAAACGAAGCTAAAGTATTTACACCAAAGAAAGCAAAGGA
The DNA here is from genome assembly GCA_944364655.1 of uncultured Bacilli bacterium. Lineage (GTDB taxonomy): Bacteria > Bacillota_I > Bacilli_A > RF39 > UBA660 > Ventrenecus. The sequence continues at coordinate 972 of CALVWG010000006.1, forward strand.
ACTACAAGAACGGTTTAAACATAAAAAGGCGAGGTTGATCAAATGCGTGAAAAGTTAGTTTATGAATATCTTTGCAAGAATCATTTAGGCAAGGCTAATTTAATCAAAAACAAAGACTTACGAAAAATTTTTAGTGTCAATAGCGATAAGACAATGCGAAAGATTATTCAAAACATTCGTGAGGACAAGCAGTATGAAAAACTTGTTGGAAGTGAGTCAGGTAAGTCAGGTGGCTTTTATATCTGTACAACACGAGAAGAGGTAGAAGAAACGATAAATAACACTAAACATCGTGCTAATCAAATGTTTAGGACGACAAAAATTATGGAATGGAAAAGCAAATTAGGAGGAATGAATTTATGATAAAAAAACCAAATGAATTAATTAGTGAAAATCAAAAAATAAGGATGTTAATAGCTGGGTATCCAGGAATAGGTAAAACAACATTAGCTTTATCTGCACCAAAACCATTATTGATAGATGTAGATTTAGGTATCAATCGTGTAATGGCTAGTGCAAGAAAAGACTTTATACAACCAAATAATTATGAAGAATTACTTGAAGATTTAAAAGGCTATTTAAGTGATTATGAAACTTTAGTAATTGATACAGGTGGTAAATTATTAGAATTAATGAAAAATTATGTTATTAAAAATGATGTTAAAAATGCTAAAAAAGATGGCAGTTTGTCATTACAAGGTTATGGAGCTGTGGCAAGAGAATTTTCAAGATTTATGGATAATTGCTACTACAATTTAAGAAAAAATATTGTTATAGTTTTCCACGCAGTTGAAGAAAAAGACGAAGAACAAACAAAGTTAAGAATTTTAGTAGAAGGTTCTACCAAAAATACAGTATGGCAAAATGTTGAAATTGGTGGATTTATGGAAATTATCGGTAAAAAGAAAACTATTGGATTCGATAATTGTGAAAGATATTTTGCTAAAGCAAGTTTTGGAATTAAAGGTGTTATGGAAGTCCCTGAATTAGATGGAACTAAACCAAATGATTTTTTAACAAAATTATTTCAATTAGCTAATAACAATATAAAAAAAGAAGCTGTGTTCTTTGAAGAACAAAAACAAGAATATGAAAAGTTAATGAATGAAATAGTACCACAAATAGAAAAAATGGAAACTAAAGAAGATTTAATAACTATTACAAAATTAATCAAGGAAACTAATCATATTTTAACGAGTGAAAAAGAATTAAAGCACAAATTTAAAGAAAAGGTTGCACAATTAGGTTATCAATGGAATGGTGAGAAAAAAGAATATGAAAAGATATCTAATAACGCCGACACTACTGAATAGTTGGAAATACTGTGTTGAGAATCAATATGGTACTTTGGAAGATTTTATTAAAATTTTAAAAAAAGAAGAATCAGAAGATGTAAGTAAATTTGTTAAGGGTAATGAGTTTGAAGAATATATGGTTGCTCATTATCCTGAAACAAAAAATGGATGCTATCAAGTTAAAGTATATAAAAACATTGATAATTTCATTGTCTACGGAAAAATTGATTGTTTAAAAGCTGGAGTAATTACTGATTACAAATATACAGGAAATTATGATGTAGGTAAATTTTATGGCAGTTATCAAACATCAGTCTATATGGAATTAGTACCAGAAGCATATAAAATGCAATATGTAATTTGTAATAATTTTGATAAAAAAGATATGGTAAACGACTGGGAAAAAGATAAAACAAAATTACGAATTTTTAAAGAAGAATATTATCGTGAAGAATT
>CALVWG010000007.1 GCA_944364655.1 uncultured Bacilli bacterium
TATGATGACCAGACAAAGATATAGAAATGATTGTATTATTCTTAAAACTATAGATGAATTAGTACCAAAAGAACATTTGGTTAGAAAACTAGATGCTGCAATAGATTTGAAATTCATTGAAGATGAAGTTGAAGATTTATATAGTGCATTTGGAAAGCCAAGTATACCCCCTTTGGTACTTTTTAAATTATTAATAATAAATTATATGTTTGGAATAAATAGTATGAGAAAAACATGTGAAGAGTGTGAAGTTAATTTGGCATATAGATGGTATTTAGGATTATCAATCGATGATAAAATACCAGATTATAGTACATGGAGTCAAAATTATATCAGAAGATATAGAAATACAGAAATCTTTAAAACAATATTTAAAAGAATATTAAAACAAGCTAAAGAATATAAAATGTTAAAAATGAAAACAGTATATGGTGATGGAACACACCAAAAAGCAAGTGCAAATAAAAATAAATATAAAGATTTAGAAATTGAAATTGAAGCAAAATCTTATGATGAAGAATTATTAAAAGAAATAAATGAGGTACGAGCAAAATTAAACAAAAAGCCTTTTAAAAGTATAGAAAAGATTGAAAAAGATTTTGATGAAAAGACAGGCGAAGAAATAGAAGTTAAAAAGAAGAAAAATATAAAGTCTAGCAAAACAGATCCAGAAAGTGGGTATTATCATAAAGGAGAACATGATAAATGCTTTGCATATACTCATCAAGCATTCAGTGATGAAAATGGATTTGTGCTAGTATGTTCAACAAACGCAGGAAACATGCATGATAGTGTAGCATTTGATGAAGTATATGAAGAATTAATGTATAACTATAAAGATGAAATAGATAATGTTTGTTTGGATTCTGGATATAACACACCAGCAATATGTAAAAAAATTGATGATACAGGAAAAGAAGCATTAATGCCATATTCAAGACAAAAAGGTAGAAAAGATAAAGAATTATTTAGTAAAAAAGAATATGAATATATTAAAGAATTAGATTGTTATATTTGTCCAACAGGAGAAATATTAGAATTAAAAACAGTAGATAAACAGGGATACAAAATATATAAGTCTGATAAAAAAAGATGTTTGTCATGTCCATTAAGTGAAAAATGTACAAAAAGTAAAAATAATCAAAAAGTAATAACAAGACATATTTGGCAAGACAAAAAAGATGAAGTTAATCAAAGAAGATATGAAGATTTGTTTAAAAAAGAATATCCAAAAAGAAAAGAAACAGTAGAAAGAATATTTGCAGATTGTAAAGAACAACATGGATTAAGATTTACAAGAATACGAGGGTTAGAAAAAAATTCTAATCAAGCCCTCTTGATTTTCTCATGCCATAATTTAAAGAAAATGGCGATATGGAAATCAAATAAAGATAAAAAGAACAATAATATTATTCAAAATAACATAAAAAAAGTAATTTTAATGTTATTAATTAAAATAAAAAGAGCATTATTTAAAAATAATACCCTTTTGTCAACAGTCTGAGATATTAAATTTTAATATTTTTAGTTATTTTTCATATAAATTAAAGAGGTAATATATGAAAAATAAAATATCAATTATAATTTTAACTTATAATAATTTAAATTTAACTATTGACTGTATTGAAAGTATAAGAAAATATACTGATAAAAACGATTATGAGATTATTGTCGTAGATAATAATAGTACTGATGATACAAAATCATGGCTTCAAAATCAAAATGATTTAAAGGTAATTTATAATAGGGAAAATTTAGGATTTCCTAAAGGATGTAATATAGGTATTAAGGCTAGTGCTCAAGAAAATGATATTTTATTATTAAATAATGATACTGTTGTAACGACAAATTGGCTTACAAATTTAAGAAAATGTTTATATAGTAATTCATTTATTGGCGCAGTTGGATCTGTTTCAAATAATGGGGCTAATTTACAAGCTTGTAATTTTAGTTATGGTGATTTTACTGAAATGCAACAAAAAGCTAGTCAAAACAATATAAGTGATCCAAAAAAATGGGAAGAAAAAGTTTGCCTAATTGGCTATTGTATGTTAATAAAAAGAGAAGTTTTAAATAAAATAGGATTTTTAGATGAAGCCTATTCGCCTGGTTATATTGAAGATAATGATTTGTCATTAAGGATAATTGAATCAGGATATAAATTGATGCTTTGTCATGATTCTTTTATTCATCATTATTTAGGAACTTCTTTTCGTAAAGATCAAGAGAGATTTAATCAATTAATTTTAAAAAATAGAGAATATTTTGAAAACAAATGGAAATTTAATGTATTTGAGTTTGATAAAAATCGAAATTTATCAATATTTTTAGCTGAAAATCCCCAAGAAGTATTAGATTATAACTGTGGTATTGGTTGCTCTTCTTTAAGAATAAAATATTATTTTCCTAAAGCAAAAGTAACCGGCTTTGAAAAAAATCTTAACAAATGTTTAATATCTTCTAAAATCAATAGGGTAGTAAGCGATGTTAAACAATTAAAAGAAAATTTTTATGATACGATATATATTGGAAATAGTCTTGAAGAAACAGAATCGCCAATAATTTTAATTAATGAATTAAAAAAATATTTGAAAAATGGAGGCGTAATAATAGGTGAGGGTACAAATATTGCAAATTTGAAAAATATAAATTTATTATTAAATGATAGTTGGTATTATGAAAATTATAAAAAACAAAATTATTTTACTAAAAAAGATTTATTAAAAATGTTTCAAAATTTAGGTTTTAAAAATGTAACTTTTTATGATTATTATTTAAATGATATAGATGAAATAAAATTTGATGATATAGAGCAAAATTTGAAGGTTAGTTATTATGCTTATAAATTTATTAAAGAAAAAGATTAAAATTGTTTTTAACTTAAATTTACATCGAAATCAGTTGGGCTTATTAATTCAGTAAATAAATAGAGTAAACCGCCTATTAAAAATAAGCATGCAGCTATAAAATTAGCATTTTTAATTATCATATCTTTATAAGTGATTTTGTTATCAATTGATTTTAACCTTTTATATGTTAATAATACAAAATAAAAGTATATAAAAAACACAATTATGAAAATGGCAATATTAATAGTTTTATAAGCTTTTTGAGAAAGCTTATTTTTATATATGATAAAATCTCTTTCAAAAATGTTTGATATTAAAGCAAAAATTGTAATAAATAAATATATTATCCAAATCCAATCTTCTATTTTTAGTTCTTCTAATGTTCCAGTTAAAGTTTTATTCATTTGTTAAATTATATGATTTAGAAATTATTTTATGAAAACTTTATGTCTAATATTATTTATGGTATAATAAATGCATCTATATAAGTTGATGAGGTGTTTTATGAAAAATAAGTATCAAAGAATGAATAAAGAAGAAAAAAAACAATGTAAAAGTTTTTATTATAATACTTTAAAAGGTAAAGAAATGCGGGTAAGATTAAATAGACTAGTGGTATTAGGAGTTATTGGTATTGCTTTTGCTATTTTTTTAATTATAAGTGGTTATTTATCTAATGAAATAAATTGGGCAACTTGGACAATGGCTATAATTTTGATAATTTTTTCTTTAATTTTTATATTTGGGTCTATTAGGCTTAGAGTAAAATGTTTAAATTTATATGCAATAAAAAAAATGAAATAAAAATGTAAAAATGAAATAAAAATGTAAATTTTAGTTGACGTATATTACTAAATATAGTAAAATTTACTAGTAAGCACTTGGTTATGGAGTAGTACTCAAGAGGCTGAAGAGGCGCCCCTGCTAAGGGTGTAGGTCGGGGAACCGGCGCGAGAGTTCAAATCTCTCCTGCTCCGCCATTAAGTTTATAACCAAATGTTTGGTTTTTAATATATTTTTTACTAAAAAAGTAAAAAAATACTTGTCAAAATGATTATTATCATGTACAATGAAATAGTCCTTGACAAAATGGGCTTGTAGCTCAGCTGGTTAGAGCGCACGCCTGATAAGCGTGAGGTCGGAGGTTCAAGTCCCCCCAGGCCCACCATTTTGTTTATGGCCCGTTGGTGAAGTGGTTGAACACACATGCCTTTCACGCATGCATTCATGGGTTCAAATCCCGTACGGGTCACCAATAAGAATATTACTTCAATAGTTTATTGCTATTGAAGTTTTTTGTTGTCATAATTAAATATGATGATATAATATTTTTGGGTGATATAAATGGATGGAAAAATAACTAAAAAAGAATTAGATTTTTTTGAACAACAATATAATAAAAATCCTGAAAATAAACTCATTGAAAATGCAATTACAAGGTGTGGGATAGATGATGTTTGTTTCAATAGACAAACTTTAATAGATAATCAAAATATATTTAATATTGAAACTGATTTAGGGTCAGCTCAAAATCAAAAATCAACTGGTCGTTGCTGGTGCTTTGCAGGAACCAATATGATTAGAGGCAATATTGCAAAAAATATGAATATAGATATTAAAGAAATTGATTTGTCAAATAACTTTTTAGTTTTTTATGATCGTCTAGAAAAATTTAATAATGCTTATGAAAATTTATTTGTAGTTGAAAATTTAGATTATGATTATTTAAACGAAGAGTATTATTTTATGTGCAGTGAAGGAGGATGGTATAATTCTTTTGCTAATTTAGTAGAAAAATACGGTCTTGTTCCAAGTAATTATATGCCTGAAACACATGATAGCGTTTCTTCAAATAGATTAAATGTTATTTTACAGGAAAAATTGAAATACGATGCTAATGTAATTATCGAAATGCGTAAAGAAGAAAAAAATCTTCAAGAATTAAGAAAAATAAAAAAGCAAATGCTTTCTGAAGTATATGAAATTTTATGTAAGGTTCTTGGTGAACCTCCAAAAAGTTTTGATTTAGAGTATAAAGATAAAGATAAAAAAATTATAAGTATTCCAAATATGACACCGTTGGAATTTAAAAATAAGTATTTAACAATTAATGTTAATGATTTTATTATTTTAAGAAGTATGGAACATTATAAGAAAAAATTTTATCAAAAATATCAAGATGATAGAGTCTATGGGGCAACAGATATTCCTTTTGAGTATATTAATATCCCTTTAGAAGAATTAAAAGAAGTTACAATTAAACAGCTTAAAGATAATATACCGGTTTGGTTTACATGTCCTACAAATAAAATGTGGAATAGGAAAGAATGGATTTTAGATATGCGCAATTATGATTACCAAAATCTTTTGAATTTAAAATGGATGGATCGAAATACTCAAAATACTTTGTGGGAAATTCCATCTAGCCATGCCATGTCATTTGTTGGTGTGCACATTTTGAATGATAAATCAATTAGATGGAAAGTAGAAAATAGTTGGGGAAATGAAAAAGGAAATAAGCAATTTATTATAATGAATGATAATTTTTTTG
>CALVWG010000008.1 GCA_944364655.1 uncultured Bacilli bacterium
TTCTATCATACTATATTTTTTTATACTTGAATAGTTATAGTTAATTTATTGTAATTAACTCAAATACGCTATTAATAGTAAAAGAGCGATTAATTAAAGCTATCAAAATATGAATCAGAACAAAAAAGGAAAAGAATATCTAACTCTTTATCCCCTTTTAAATTATTATTTTAAATCATATTTTTGTTGAAAGGACTTTATATATCTTTTTCTCATAGCAGGCATTATTTGTGAAGCGATTTCTACTGAAACATCATTCATACTCATAGAAGTAGTGTCTAGTAAAATGGAATCTTCTACACTTGTTTCTAATAATCCTTCTAAATCTTTTAAACGATTATTATATTCATTTAGATTATCCATATTTAAAAAGTTTCTTTTTTCTAAAGCTAAACTCGAGTCATAATCTCTTCTTAATTTTTTTAATGGGTAATCATTTATCTATTACAGTACTAATCTTAACTTTTATGATTATTTATTTTCTTTATCATAATCATATACATAAACAATCTCATCTTCATAATCATTTTTTCCACCAAGTTTTTCATATACATGACAAGCTCTAGGATTTCCTTTATCTGTTATTACAAACATTTCAGAGCATCCAGTATCCTTAGCATATTTCTTTATAAATTCTAATAATTTGGTACCATAGCCATTATTCTGATATTGGGGAAGCATCCCTATGGAATGTAAGTAAAACATGATTCTTCCATCTGGTCTAAACAAGGCATAACCATAAGCAAACCCTACAATGCGATTATCTTCTTTAGCAATAAAACCGTAAGCGTTCTTATCGTCAACGAATTTTTTTTAACTATTTCTATTATAGATCATGTTATCGTCTATTAAGACATCTTCCATAAAGTCTATGTCTTGTTCTTCTAAAAGTTTATATTTCATTATAATCACATTCATATCTATTATACCATTCATTTTATAAGTTTTTATTCCGTGATGACTATAAATTCATAGTAATCCGCATATAGAAATCTCTTTAATACTTTAAGATTTTGCTCTTAGCCGAACTCTTTTCTATATCTGGGGTAGTTAACTGTAAAATATTTATTATTTGGTTAATCAAAATTTTACAGTACTTATTTACTCGATTTGATAAGTTATATAACTCATTTATAAAAATTTCTTGTTCCTCTTCTGTTGCGCCTTTTGGTAATTGATTTCCCTTAATAACCTTTAGTTTAAGCGTAGCATTTACATTAGAGTAAGAAAGGAAATAAAGGTTTGAATCTTTTATGTAACAAATTGCGTCCGCAATATTTTTCCTATTAGCCATATATACATATTCAAGTGCAGGTGGTATATCTATAAAACTATCCTTTTGGCCTTCTTGTTCTAATTTTTCTTTATAGATTCTTTTTGAACATTCTTCCATATTCTCTTTGGAAATACTTCCGAGAAATCCTTCTGAAAAGTCGCCTTTTATTTTATTCTCATTTTTCCAGTCGAACAATTTCCAGGAGCCATTTACTCCTCTATGCCATCTCATATGAACAAAAGAATTTCGTATCTTGTTTTGTTGAATCTTATTTTCTGGCATTATTTTCATCTTATCATTCTTATCAAGCATTGTATCAAACAAATATCCATAATATATCGCACTAGCTAGAGAAAAACTATTTTCAAAGTCAAGAACATCATACAAAACATTATCTATTCCAAAGTATTTTGTATAAGTAAATAGAGGTGAATCCTCAGGACATTTCTTATTAGTAAAAATTTTTATAGCTTCTTTTTCAATTCGTTTTAATGAACATTCAGGTTTCTTCATAAAAAAATCGACTAAACATAGGTTAAGTACAATCGTTCTAAATTTTAAATAGGATAACGGCATTACATTACTAACTATGTGAAACAAAGCTTTTGTTCCTTCGGTTGGCCATTTTTTTAAATCCTCTTTTATCTTTTCCTTCTGAGATGGCAAAAGAAAATAATCTTTAGAGTTTAACTTATTTTCTTTTAAAAGATCCTCATACTCTCCTTGCTTTTGCATTTCACTAAACTTATCATGTAAATTCTTTAATTGCTCTTTAGATGGAGTTCCAGGTGGATAGAACTTTCTAGCATAAATATTATCTAGAGAAGTAGTTTCTTCTCCATGTAATGCCAGTAAACTAAAATTAATAGCACTTTTAAATTCGGAAATTATTTTAGCAAAATCCCCTAGATTGAGTTTAGCTTCAAACGGCATGTTTTGATCTTTCTCATTCTTAAGTCGAAGTTCTGCATATATATCTCTTTTTCCATTCTCATTGACTCTTAAAAATTTTAATAGCGTATTGTTATCGTTATGATTAAAGGCTGTTCTTATCAAATATATTATGTCTTTGTTTTCAAAATTACTTTTGGATGAATCAATAAAAATTTCTTTTGTAATATCAATGCCTCTTATCCTATTTTCCAGTAATCGTTTAAAATGTTCATCATAGAGAATAGTTAAATATTTTGAAAGTAATTGAAATTGATAAACAGATATCATTTCTAGATAATAATCATAATTGGCAAATTGTATTCTATTATTTTCTGCCATAGTTTTTAGAAATATTCCATAAAATGGTACACTAGGATATTTCATTGCCAACATTGTCGTTTCATGGAAATCTTTTAAATACGTTGCTATCTCCGATTTAGTGAATTCATGTTCAACTATAAATTTATCCTTTTCTATCATAATCTTACCTCCAAACCTGTAAAAAATTATAATATATCATAACATTTTTAGAACAAAATGCAATACTATTTAGTTTTTTGATACTTGATATTTGATAGAAAAATAGTTAACTTCATAAATAGCAAAATATCTATTTTGATAAAGTCATTCTTCTTCCAACTAATAAAAAAAATTATTTTCTTTTTATTAATATTTTACTTTCAATGTCTAAAACAATAGATTTCGCTTTATGAATATGATTAATATGATTATGAATAAAATCAATATTATTATTTTGAACTTCTGATATGTACTTTCTATTGCCATTATAAACTTCATCTAACAAATCGCATAAATCTTGATAACTACAAATATCAGTATTATTTTCAATAAATTCTTTAACTATATTTATTTCACCGTCAAATTGATGTTGATTGATTAAATGAATAAACATTTCGTTTACTAATAGTGGATATAAAAGTCTTACTTCAGAATTATATCCAATAGCTCGATATCTTCCATCGGGCTGACTTGTTTTTATAGAATTCAAATATGATCTTAAGTGGTTATTTTGGATGTCATATTTTTTGAAAGACATTATTCTGTTTACTAATAGTTCCGTAATGTATGTATTGGTTATTTCATCTAGTGTTGTTCCAACTCTCTTAACAGTAAATTGTTCTGTCTGATTTTCTTTTCTCATGTAATATGTTTCTTGTAAGCCACTTCTCATAAAATACGTACTTTGATCTAATAATCTATTGGTATTATAATATCCCATTAATGCATGTCTAACTTCGTGTGCTAACATTTCAAGTTTTAGTGCTGGAGTAGCTAAGTATTCATCTACATGAGTTCCTAGTAATATAGTTTGTGGGTTTTGTTTTAAATTACTATCTTTAAAAGCATTCAAATTGGGAGTAAAAATAGTTACAGCTGCACTTCCGTTTGGCATTGGACCAAAGTTATTTTTTAACGAGATATCATTAACTGTACCATGATCATAAATAACTTTTACTTGATTAAATAAATCATAAAGAGGAAAATCACATCTTTTACCAAAATCCATATAAAAGCTAATATATATGAATGTTATCATATCTAGTAATTCTTCACTATAGTTATATTTTAGCGCAATATCTTGTAGTAAAAAATATTTATCATTTAATAATTTATTAAAGTTTATATTATCCATTATACAGTTCTCCTTTTATACTTGTTTTTATTCTTTTCAAGTACAAATTTTTCAATATCATCAATTCCCGAAGTTTCAATATAGTAACCCATATAATTAGAAGGATATTCTCTATAAAAATAGTCGCCGTAATTTAAATTGCCATGATTAGTTTTTTCCGTAGAGAACCATACTATATTTGGATTTTCTTGCGATAATTTGGAGATATCACTACTAATATCAAAATCAGAAAAAATATAGATTTTTCTATTTCTTATCTCTTTTAATTCTTCATACATAGAACGATATTCAGTAAAAACAGTACAATCAATATTGTTATAATTTTTTTGTTGAGAATTAGCAATTTTACTAACATCAATTCCATGTGGGTTTTCTTTTTTTATTAGGAGTTTTCTTAGTATACAACTATTATAAGTTAAATATATCAACGAATTTTTGATTGCGACACTACTAATAGCATTAACGTACATTTCTAGTGATTTGTTATTAGATGGGGATAAATCAAAAACATAAACATCTGGTTTAAATGTTGGGCTTTCTAAATCATCGATAATTCTAAATTTTTGGTTTGTCAAATAATGTTTTATGATTTCTTTCTTGTTGTATTTATATGTTCCTTTTTGGTATTGCTCGTAACTTAACGAAACTAGTTTTCTAAGAACTTTATAAATTCGTGTTGGTTGAATATCATCTAATTTTTTGCTAGGACTATCTAAACTTTTGTTTTCATTTTTGATACTATTATTTTCATCATAATTTGCGATTAAATCATTAAAATCATTTTCGTCTTTAGGCAGTGTTGTTTCTTTCTGTTCTTGACTTTCCTC
>CALVWG010000009.1 GCA_944364655.1 uncultured Bacilli bacterium
CTTGACTTTTGTCTTTCAAGTATTCCTTGCATTTATAAGAATATTTACAATTATCGCATCCTTCAAAAATATAAAATTTTGAATCTTTATATCTCGGATGAGTTTTAGTGAAAATATACTTTCCCACAATTCCATTTAGACATTTAAAATTGCCATTATCAAAGAAAAATAATTGTGGTCTCTTTCCTGATGTTTCACCGTTCCAAGTTACAAATTTTAAATAGTTTCCAATATGATTCGTGTGTAAAAATTCATAATTTTTATATATTCCATAACCAGAATCTCCACATAAATTAGTTGGATAATTCCCATAACTTTTTTTATACCTTTCTAACATTGGAATCAAAGTGTTTTGATCATCTCTATTTTGGAATACTCCATACATAGTTATCAATCCACTTGATACGATAACTTGGGTATTATATGCCGCATGAAAATCATGACTGAGTTTGGAATAGTAATCTTCTTTTAAAACCATTGCTGTTGCATCTTTATCTGTTTTATAATAAGAATTCCTTTCTTCTCCACATATCTTTTCTTTTTCTTCGTATTCAATTAACTTATTTAAATATTCATATCCAGTTTTTATAATTCTTTGAGATACTGTTAGTCTTTTACCTTTACCACGTGGAATATCATAATAATCTATATTATATATATTAGCATAGTTTATAATTAACTCGTTAAACTCCTTTGCAGTAATATAATCAGTGTTTTCATACGAATAATTCATAATATTTATTAAATCTTTAATTTTAGAATCTAATTTTTTGTGATATGATTTAGGGTTCCATACAAATTTATATTTGTTAGCATTTGCTTCTAATTTTGTTCCATCAATGTATTGATTATCAATATTTATATGATATTCTTTTAGTATAGTGGAAGTTATTGTTGAAAATATTTCTAAAGAATAAGGTTTAATATATGTATTTATAAAATCACAAAAAGTAGCATAACTTGGTTCTTCTTGTTCTATTAAATATATAACCCTTAAATCTGTGTAACATAATTTTTCTAATTCTCTAACCGAACTCTTAAATTCAGAAAAACAATAAAGAATAGTTGCCATCATATTATATGGATTATAGCTAGTTCTTCCTTTACATTTATTTTTGTTCTTATTTACACTTTCTATTATTTTGCAGATTTCAGATTTTTGTAATATTTCCATAAATTTATCTATTTTTTCAAATTCCTTATAGCATTGTATTGAAGGAAATTGAAAAAATGGCTTTTTTATAGTAAAATTATTCATGTGATACCAACTTTCTAGACAAAAGTATTGTATCACAAAAACCCATAAACTTACGAGTTTATGGGACTTTTTATTTATTAAATTAAAAAAGAAGATGTATAGAAAATAGATTATCTATTTTCTAACATCCCCTTTTTTTTTATATTTATTCTTGTTCTAAATAATTTTTTAAACCTTCAGCTATTCCTTTGGCATATCCTTCAGAATTATTCATAATGTTTAATAAATTTTGGTAGTTATCCATATAACCTAATTCAAATAAGTAAGATTCAGCAGTGTTGTTGGAATTGTAATGTTCATTTTTAGGATATGTAGGATAATAACGACCATCATTAGTAGCGTTAGTTGAAATACCACCAACTTCTCTAATGTTATAATAATATATAGTATTTGTTGTTTTATTACTTGGTTGAACGTCATCATTTGCTATTTCTTCTTCAGTAAAGAATCTTTGATATATTCCATCTTTAACGCTGTACAAAGCTTTTGGAGAAGTAGTTGTATTAGCATTTTTAGTAATTTCTGATACAAGAATATCGGCAAAATCAAAGTTTATATCATTAGCTACATATAATTCTAAACCTTTTAAATAAGAAACACCCCCGGTTACTCCTGAAGAATTATGATGAATTGCAAAGTTAAATTTTGATTTGGTATCATTAGCCATTGTTGCACTTCCATATTTTTCATAGATATAAACTTCATCATCTTTATTTTCTCTTGTCATGGCTACTTTATATCCCATTTCTTCTAAAATAGTTTTTAATTTTAAAGATACTTCTAAATTAAGATCATTTTCTTTGACAGTCGTTCCACTAGAACAATAACCAGTATAATAATCTGGAGTACTACCATCACTACAAGCAGTCATTCCAGAGTCTACCGCGTCATGACCTGGATCAATAGTTATATCATAAACATCATCAGGTAGTTTTGTTTCAAAAATGTTAAATCTTAAAGTCGGAAATTCTTGATATGTGTTCCATTCAATGTCAATTTTATTATTTTTATTATTTTTAGTTAATGTATAATATTCTAAATCGCTATAATCTGTTTTGTTTTGAACAGAATAATATTTAATTGTTTCATTATTATTTTCATCATGATTTGTAGTTTTAATTAATAAATAGTATTCACCAATTGGTAAATCCTCTAATACAATTCCTTCATTAATATAATCACTTGTTTTAAAAGAATAGCTATTGTTTTCTAATTCTTCTAATTGCCAATCAATATCTATTGTATCTTGACCGTTTGATAATACAAGATTTAAATTTTCTACTTCTTCTGGTAAAGTAAATGAACCATCAATATTCATGTGGATGCCATAAATGGCATATTTATTAATTTCAGCATAGGTTGTTGTTTCAATCGTTTCTAAAAAACTAATATTGTTTTCCTTTTTTACCATTAAACGATAGCCTAAGTAAATTAATCCTAAAATACAAATTGTTAAACAAATTGTTAAAGTATAAGCAAGAAATTTTCTTTTTAATTTCTTTCTTTTTTTCATATTAACCTCTTTTCTATGATAAAATAATTATAGCAGAGTTTTTAAATAAACTCAAATATTGTCGAAGAAGGGAATTAAATGAAAAATTTATTTGATTACTTGGCTTATTATGGAGATATTTCTTTTGATAAGTTTGCTTTTAATGAAGTAGATAGTTTAATTTTAGCTTTATTAAGTTATGTTAAATTTGATAATATTGTACCAAATAAAACTAATGATTTTATATTTTTAGAAGATGCATGTCTTAAATTTTTAAAAAAGTATAGTCAAAAAGATTTTAAAAAAGAGGATTGGTTATTTCCTAATTCATATCAATTAATTTTGGCTTTGCAATCTTCAAAAAGATTTTTTCATACTAAGCTTTATAATTTAGTTTCTAATGTTGATTCTAAAGGTCAATTTGGAGCTTTAACGATAAGGCTACCAAATCATATTACATATGTTTCTTTTGAAGGTACTGATAGCAATGTTGTGGGCTGGAAAGAAGATTTTCAAATAATGTATCAGTTTCCAATATCTTCGCAAGTTTTAGCGAAAGAATATTTTGATAAAACTCTTAATTTTTTTGATCGTGAAATTTATGTTGGCGGGCATAGTAAAGGTGGCAATTTAGCTATGTATGCTTATATGTATGGTAAAGGATCATTAAAGAAAAGAGTAAAACATGTATATAATTTTGATGGGCCAGGATTTTTAAAAGATGTAACAGAATCAGATTTATATTCAGAAATGTCTTTAAAATTAACAACTATTATTCCAAAGGAGTGTGTAATAGGAGTTATTTTGGAAGGAAAAGATTATAAAGTTGTAAACAGTAGCGCTAAAGCAATCTTACAACATGATGCTTATACATGGGAATGTTTTGGTGGTTGTTTAGTTCCGACTTCTTTATCCAAGAAAAGTGAAAAGTTGAAAAGTAATTTAAAAGAATATATTGCTGGAATGAGCAATGAAGAAAGAAAAAATTTTGTAGAAACATTTTTTGCAATTTTTGAAAAATCAAGTATAACTAATATTATGCAATTAAAAGAGTTAAAAATTTCAACACTTTTAAATATAATGAAAGAATTAAAGAATATTCCTGCTGTTACAAAAAGAAATTTAATTGCTTTATTAAGAATGTTAATTACCGGAATGAATTAAAAGAATAATTTAAATTAGACTTTTGTATTTTAATCAAGGATTGTGCTTTTTAGGTACATTCTTTTTAATTATCAATTTTTTTATCTTCTTCTATAGGTTTAAATAATTCACGGATATCGATATTTAAAATTTCAGAAAACTTCCATAAAGTTCCTAAACTAAATGTTTGATGATATTTAGGACTTTCAATGTTCATTATAAATCCAACACTGTAATTACATAGTTCAGCTAATTTACTTTGAGTTAACCCTTTTAATTTTCTTTGAATTTTAAGGTTGTGGGCAACAAGATAGTAAACATAATTTTCATCATTTTTATTAATCATTATTGCACCACCTTTAATTGATATTATTTTCTCACTTATTGGGTGAATTTATACTCACTCATTCGGTGATGTTTGTGGTATAATGTTTTTGAAAGGAGGAGAGTTATGAAAAAGTGTAAGTATTGTCAGAGTGAAATTGATAGTAAAGCAAAAATTTGTCCAAATTGCCATAAAAAACAAACACATTCAATATTAAGAATTTTAATAGGAATAATCCTAATTTTTGTTGGTATTGCTATTATAAGCGGTACGAAGGAAGATAATTTTCAAAAAGATTATAGTCAAAATGAATCTGTAAATTATAAAAATGTGGTATATTCAATAACTAATGTTGAAAAAACAAAGGGTAGTAATGAATTTTTTCAAGCAAAAGATGGTTATGAATATGTAAAAGTAACTATTAAAATTGAAAATAATAGTTCTGAAAAAATTTCATATAATTCTTTAGATTTTCAAATGGTTAATGGCGATGGAGTGGAAGCTTCTGTTTATAGTATTACAGCGGAAGATGATGTAATGTTAAATAGTGGTGAGCTTGATGCTGGTGGAGTTGTAGAAGGAACAATTATTTGGGAACAAAAAGAAGGCGACAATAATTTGAAAGTAAGATATTACGAAAACTTTTTATTAACTGATAATTATACTTTTCAATGGTCTTTAAAATAACATATGGTATTTATCATATGTTTTTTCTTTTTTAACGGTACATTTTTAATATATTTTTCATATTTTATGATAGGAGGTATATTATGGCCAAGAAAATTGTTATTGATGCCGGGCATGGCGGAGAAGATCCTGGAACAAGCGCTAATGGGATAGTTGAAAAGGATTTGACATTAAAAATTAGTAATTATTTACACAAGAGATTTGATGAACTTGGAATACCTAATGAAATGACTAGAACTGGTGATGTTACTTTAGGTCCAGATGATCGTCCAACAAAAGCTCAAAGTTTTTATGGTAATTCTAAGGACGTTATATTGTTGTCTAACCATATAAATGCTGGTGGCGGTGATGGAGCAGAAATTATTTATTCTTTGAGAAATTCTGATAAGCTTTCAAATATGATTGCTAATGAATTTGCTAAATCTGGTCAAAATGTTCGTAAGTATTATCAAAGAAGGTTACCATCTGATCCTTCAAAAGATTATTATTATATATTAAGAGATACTCCAAATAATGAATCGGTTATAATTGAGTATGGTTTTGCAGATAGTACAGGTGATGATCCAAATTTATTGAAAAATAATTGGGAGGAATTAGCTGAAGCTGTTGTAAGAGCTGTGGCAAATTATGCTGGTGTAACTTATTCTGGAGGATCTAGTAGTGCTAATACTTATACCGTAAAAGCTGGTGATACTTTGTGGAGTATTGCTAAAAAATTGGGTGTTAGTGTTGATGAATTAAAATCAAAAAATAATTTAACTAGTAATGCTTTATCAATTAATCAAATTTTGTTAATACCTACAAAAAATGAAAATGTTAGTGAAGATGATAGCGCTGATTATTATGTTGTTAAGGCTGGCGATAATTTATATCAAATTGCTAACAAATATGGTATGACAGTTGAAGAATTAAAAAGTTTAAATAATTTAAATTCAAATTTATTAAGTATAGGCCAAAAGTTATTAGTTAAAAAGGGTAGTGATTCAGCTAATCAAAATGATTATGTCGTTAAAAAGGGAGATAATCTTTATCAAATAGCTTTAAAATTTGGTACAACAGTAGATGCTTTAAAGTCATTAAATAATTTATCTTCTAACTTGTTGAGTATTGGACAAACTTTAAAAATTCCTAGTTCAAGTTCTAGTGAAATCGTTTATACTGTTGTTCCAGGTGATAATTTATATCAAATTGCTCAAAAATTTGGAACTTCAGTATCAGCAATAATGAGTAGAAATAATTTATCTTCTATTTTATTAAGTATAGGTCAAAAATTAATTATTCCATAAAAAAAATTCTCTTTGAAAAGAGAGTTTTTTTGTTTAATAAATCTCGTCGCATTCACCGGCATTTGGGCGATAAAAACAATGATTTTTATATTTTCCTGCTAGAGGTTGTGTATACCATGTTGATTTACAGCTTTGATTAGTTCCTGGAGCATAAAACCACAAAGCATTGGTAGCTGGATAATAGTATTCTCCTCTTAAAATTCTTTCAGCTAATTGTTTTTCTAATGCTGTTGGGGAAGCTTCAAATAATGAACTATTCGTACCAACAAATTGATTTGGTTGATAAATAACATCATATATACTGTTTACATTTTTAAATGTGTAGCAGTCAACTATGGCCCGATTTACAACAACATTGCCAACCATAAGCATTCCTAAATCACCTTCGGCAAGTGCTTCGGCACGCATGATCCTAGCTAATAGATCTTTTTCTTTAGTAGTATATTCAATAATCATATAAATCACCTAAGATATTTTATGTAAAAAAGACTAGAATTGTCCTATATTCCATGTTATAATTAATTTGTCCTTGAAAAAATAGGGGCGTGGTATAATGGTAGCATAGGAGTCTCCAAAACTTTTGATGGGAGTTCGATTCTCTCCGCCCCTGCCAAGGAATTAAGGCTTTAAGCCTTTATATACATAGGGAATAGATAGAAATATCTGTTCTTTTTTTGTTGCTTACATAGCCATTATAAATGGCCATGAGAAAGGAGGAGATATGTCTCAATGTAAAGTATTAGCTATAGTAAACCAGAAAGGAGGAGTGGGAAAAACAACTACCGCATTTAATTTGGGTGTAGCTTTGTCACAAATTGGTAAAAGAGTTCTTTTAGTTGATGCTGACCCACAATCCGATCTAACTACATGTATGGGTTGGGACAACCAAGATAAGTTGGATTTAACATTAGCAGATTTAATGGAACAATCTATTAATGATGAGCCAATAAAAGTAAGGGAAGCCATTTTACATTATAAAGAGAAAGTTGATTTGATACCTTCTAATTTAGGCTTGTCTGCATTAGAAATGATGTTAGTAAATGCAATGAGTAGAGAATATACTATGAAAAATTGTTTGTCAGAGGTAAAACATAATTATGATTATATAATAATTGATTGTATGCCTTCACTTGGTATGATTACTGTTAATGCTTTAGCGAGTGCAGATGGAGTAATAATACCTGTTCAGACACAATATTTAGCTGCAAAAGGAATGACACAGTTATTAAAGATTGTTTCTAAAGTAAAAAGGCAAATTAATCCGTCTTTAAAAGTCGAAGGGGTTTTACTAACCTTAGTAGATAGGCGTACTAATCTATCAAAAGCAATTCAAAAGCAACTACAAGAAAATTATGGGAGTGTTTTTAAAGTGTTTGATGCACAAATTCCTATCGCTATTTCTACTGCAGAATCTACTTCCCAAGGAAAAAGTGTTTTTTTATATGATAAAATTGGTAAAGTAGCAGAATCATATGCAAAGGTTGCAAGGAAGGTGGACAATTTTCACAAAGAACGAATTAAACATAAAATTGCCCAAGATAGATGAATTATTTACTACTCAAGCAAAAAGATATGATGAAAAATTAGAAAAAATTGTGGATATTAAAATAAGTGAAATTGATGATTTTCCACAGCATCCGTTTCAAGTTAGAATGAATGAAGACATGGAGTTTTTAAAAAATAGTATTCAAGAAAAAGGCGTCTTAATGCCAGCTATTGTCAGAAAAAAATGATGATAGATATGAAATGATATCTGGTCATAGGCGTAAGGCAGCAAGTGAATTGGCTAATCTTGATACTCTCCCATGTGTTGTTAGAAACTTGAGTGATGATGAAGCAGTAATTATTATGGTAGACAGTAATTTGCAACGTGAGAAAGTTTTGTTTAGTGAAAAAGCCTTTGCTTATAAAATGAAACAAGATTTTGATGAAGTTATTTTTACATTGATGCTCGATATATTTATTGAGAATCCCGATTTGTTTTTGCAAGATATTAGTGGATTAAGTTTTTTGGAAAAAAGAATTAGTTTTTCAGAAAAAAATACTATGTTGTTAGAAAAACTTTCCGAAAAGTTAGCTAACACAAAATGTTCAAAAGATTATTCTGTAAATGAATTATGGCAAATGGAGAAATTTTATTTATTATATCCAGATCAATTTCCTGAAGAGTTTCGTGATTTATCATGGAATCAATTAAAAATACTTATTAATATTTTTTCAAAAGAGAAGCGAAAATTTTATACTGATATTTGTTTAAAATATCATTGTGATGATAATACTTTGAAAAATTATATTTTAAATGATGTATTTGAAAAATATATATTTTTGCGTGATGAAAAAAAAGAAAATTGTCAAGATTTATTAGACAAGGTTATCAAATATGACACTCTTATATTTGAATAAAGGAAAGGTTGGTTAATTAAATGAAAGAAATACAAAAAAGGTATATTACTCAGCTTTTTTTGGAGAAAGGTGAAAGAGTTGAGCTTTTGGCTCAAAATAATCCGGATTTTGGATTCATTTTTTCTTGTGATGGAAATTCAATAAAAATTGAAGGTGTTCCATATGAAATTGTTGCTGAAAGGATTTTAGAATGGAAGCAATTAAATATAAAAGATAAATATGATAAAGAATTATTTGATGCTTTTGTATCTTATTATTTTAAACTAAAGAAGAGCTTAGAAAATTCTAAAAAATAATTGATGGTTGTGTTCAATTATTTTCATAAGATGATTTTAAGTAAAAAAAGTATGGTAGGTCAATGTAATTTTTTTCTTTTTCCTAAAAAATCAAAAATTTAATTGACATTTTAGAAAAATAGTAGTATTTTATTAGAAATATTTTTAAAGGAGATAGTTATGTTTAAGGAAAAGAACTCACATTTAAATGGATTTTTGAAAAACATAATGTTAGTCATTATTTCTTTTATTGTGATTTCTTATGAAGCTTCTTTAAAATATAAAAACATGACAAAGTTTTCTGTGTAAGACTGTCATGTTTTTTTTATAGGAAAGTGGTAGGGAGGTATGTTATGAAAGAGTTATCTTTACAAGATTTGCTTGAAAGTGTAAAAACGTATAATGAAGAAAGTCTTGAATCAGTAGAAAAAGCTTATCATTATGCGGAACAACTGCATAATGGTCAGTATCGTCAAAGTGGGGAGCCTTATATTAGCCATCCTTTGAATGTAGCTTTTATTTTATCGGAAATGCACGCAGATGAAGCCACATTATGTGCGGGATTATTACATGATACTTTAGAGGATTCTGAAATTACAAAAGAGGATATTGCAGAAGCTTTTGATAAGGAAGTTGCTAATTTAGTGGATGGTGTAACAAAAATTAGTAAAATGAATTTTTCTTCAAAACAAGATCAGAATATGGCAAATACCAGAAAAATTATTACGGGAATTACAGAAGATGTTAGGATTATTATAATTAAACTTGCAGATCGATTGCATAATATGCGGACATTACAGTATAAGACAGAATTTAAGCAGAAAGAAAATTCTATGGAAACAATGGATATTTTTGTGCCTTTAGCTTATTATATTGGAGCTTATAGAATCAAAAGCGAGTTAGAAGATCTTTCACTTCAATATTTATATCCAGACAAATATAAAAGAATTAATGATATTAAAGCAAAAGTTGAGCAGGATAGTAAACATTGTTTAAGAGAAATGCTGCAAACAATCAATGGAATTCTTGAGGATCGGAATATTCCACATGAAATTAAAGTGCGAACTAAAAATATTTATGGGATATATAAGAGAATAGAACAAGGGTATAAAATCTCTGATATTCATGATTTGCTCGCATTGAAAGTTATGGTGGATAATATAGCTAATTGCTATCAAACATTAGGATTGATTCATTCTAAGTATCATCCGATAAATGATAAATTTAAAGATTATATTTATAATCCAAAGACTAATATGTATCAGTCATTGCATACGACAGTATTTGGAGAAGATGATAGACTTGTTCAAACACAAATCAGAACCTTTGACATGGATAAGGTTGCATCATTTGGTTTGACTGCATATTGGGATATTGAAAAAGGAAATGCTAGAAATGTTATGCAAGAGGAACTAAAAAATAAATATCAATTTTTTAAATCTTTAGTGGAAATTAATCATGTTTTTGCAGATAACCAAGAATTTGTGTATCAAGTAAAGTCAGAATTATTTTCCGATAAGATTTATGTTTATACTACAAAAGGCGATGTTATTGAATTGCCGAGAGGAGCTACCGCTATTGATTTTGCTTATAAAGTTCATACAGATATTGGAAATACAATGGTAGCTGCTGTGGTAAATGATCGATTAGTTGATGTAGATTATGTTTTACATAATAAAGATCGCGTAAGAATAATAACCGATATTATGTCCTATGGTCCACGAGAAGAATGGATCGATAAAGTCCAAACAACTAGAGCTAGAAGGAAAATTCGAGAGTTTAAAAACAAGGAAGTACGATATGTGTAGTATAATTTATGTTGATTTTGATGGAGTTTTAGTTGATACACCAAAATTCATTAATCGTGAGATTACCAAATATGGTAATAGTGATGATGTATTTAAGCGTTTTCAATGGAAATATTTTTTACAAAACTGTAATGAAATTTGTAATAACTTATTTTATATCAAGGAAATGGCAAAAAAATATAAAGTTGTAATCTTAACGCATGTTTATTCTATAAATGAAAAAATAGAGAAAGAAAAATATATTTTTAGCAGATTACAAAATATTGAAGTTATTTCTGTCCCTTATTTTGTCGAAAAAAATAATATGGTAAATCCAAAAGGAAATATTTTGATTGATGATTATAAAAAGAATATTAATAAATGGATAGAATCAGGGGGAATAGGAATTTATTTAAATAATGAGAAAAGAATAGATAAACTTTTGGCTAATTATGGAGTTTTAATATGTGAGGAGGAAAGAGCATGATATACTATTTAAAATGCTTTGATAAAGTAATATGTTTGAAATTATGTTGTACGGTTAGCGATTTATTGCAGTTTTGGTTGAAGCGATTCTGTCCAAATATTATGATTTGTGAAGGAGTGAATAATAAATGTAGTACAACTTATGATTTTATGATTGAATTTATTGAGTCTCAAAAGAATAGTTATAAATATGAAAAGAATTGTTTGAGGTTGTATGGAAAATTAATCGATAATGTAAGTTATGTTGCAAAATTAGTTACTCAATGCTTTCAAAAATTACTAATAGAAGATAACATCTTAATTATTCCTTCATCCTGTGTTTCAAAAGGTCAAAACGGAATTTTAATTATAGGCGATTTTTGGCAAGGAAAAACTTCAGTTGCTATTAATATGACTAAAAAATATGGAGTGGATCTGTTAGCTGATAATTATGTAGCAATAAAAGATGGGTTTATAATTGGAACAACAAGTTATATTTCAATAAGAAAAGAAGATGTTGATCAAAATTTACAGGAAATATATAGTGTTAATGATAGATATTTTTATGAAAATCACAGTATAGATATTAAAAAAGTGAAAATTGTTGGATTTTTATTACCGTATATTAATGATGGAGATAATAATATTCATATCATTTCAAAAGAGGAAAGCACTTGGTATCTTTATCAAAAGTTTTCTAGACTTTTATGTGGAGAAACAATTTTGTTTGATGGAATGTTGCCATCTCCTGTTTTTCTAAACAAACATAATTCTCAAAAAATTCTAAATATTGTTCGGACATTATTGATGAATAATAATATAAAATATACTTCTACTTCTATGGAAAAAATAGTTGAAGAAGGTTTTGAGTTATTAAGTACAAAGGAGGTAGCAATATGAATAAAAATTTTAACTTTGTTGTAAAACTAACTACTGGATGTCCTGGTAATTGCAAGTGTTGTAAAGATAGACAGGAAAATTTTAAGTATAAAAATGAAAAGGCACAAATTTTTGATATTAATGTTTATAAAAAGATTTGTGCTAATATAAAAAAATTAGGCGGGAGTTATATTTGTTTGTCAGGTGGAGAGCCTACTATGGTAAAAAATCTTGATGATTATATAAAAATAGCTAAGCAATATGGTTTGGCAACTAGAATTAATACTAATGGCTGGAATGTAACAGAAGAAAATTTAGAACAATGGTTATACTATGGATTAGATCAAATTGTTTTATCCGT
>CALVWG010000010.1 GCA_944364655.1 uncultured Bacilli bacterium
AAAAAAAAAAAAAAAAAAAAAAAAAAAAAAAAAAAAAAAAAAAAAAAAAAAAAAAAAAAAAAAAAAAAAAAAAAAAAAATAAAATAAAAAAAATAAAATAAATAAATATAAAAATAAATTATAAAAAAATAGAAAATGAAAAAAATAGAAAAAAATAGAATAAATTCGAAAAAAAAAGATAAAAAAAGAAAATTATAAAAAATATAAATTATAAAAAAATCATTACAATAAAAATAAAAAATAAACTAATAAAAAAATTAATTAATATAAATTTATAGTGAAAAAAATTAAAAAAAATAGAATAAAATAGTAAAAAATAGAAAAAAAGAGATAATTAAAATTTTAAAATTAATTTTTTTTATAATAATTAAAAAAATTTTTTTTAAATTGTAAAAATGAAAAAAAATTAAAAAATAAAAAAAAGATTTTATAAAAAATGTAAAAAATAGAAAAAAAAAGAATAAAATCGAAAAAAATAGATAAAAAAAGAAAATAATAAAAAAATATAAATCATAAAAAAATAATTGCGATGAAAATCGAAAATAAGCCAATAAAAAAATTAAGTAATATAATTTCATTATAAAAAAATTAGAAAAAAATCGAAAAAAATTGAATAAAATAGAAAAAAACAGAAAAATTATTAAAAATATAAAAAATGGCAACGCACGAAAATCAAAAATAAGACGTTTTTAAATTTAATTAGTATAATTTATCATTTAAAAAAATATAAAAATTATGAAAAAATTAGAAAAAAATAGATAAAAATCGAAAAAAAAAGATAAAAAAAGAAAAAAATAATACACAGATGGAGAATAATATGTGGATAAGTAAATTAAAAATTAATAATTTTAGAAATTATAATAATGAAGAAATTCAGTTAGATCAAAATATAAATATTTTTTACGGAGAAAATGCACAAGGAAAAACCAATATAATAGAAGCTATTTTTCTTTCAAGTATGGGAAAATCGTTTAGAGCAAAAAAAGATAATGAAATGATCAAACTAAACGAACAAAATGCACTAATTGAAATTGAATATAATAAAAAAGACAGAGATGGAAAAATAAAAATAGAAATAGGAAATAAAAAAAATATTTATTTAAATGGAATAAAATTAAAAAAATTAAGTGAATTATTAGGCACAATTAATACTGTTATTTTTACACCAGATGATATAAACATTTTGAAAGGCGGACCTCAAAATAGAAGAAGATTTTTAGATATTATGATTAGTCAATTAAGACCTAACTATATGTATAATTTAAATTTATATTTAAAAACTTTAGAACAAAGAAATAAATATTTAAGGCAAATAAGAGAAGAACATAAAGACGAAAACTTATTAGATATTTGGGATGAAAAATTAGTTGAATATGGAATTAATATATTTAAATATAGAAAAGAATTTATCGAAAAAATAAAAAATAATATTAAAAAACTTCATAATGAAATAACAGAAAATAAGGAAGATATCGAAATAAACTATATTACAGAATGTACAGAAAAAGAAAAATATTTAAATTTATTAAAAGAAAGAAGAAAATTAGATATTATAAAAGGTTATACTACCAAAGGAATTCATAGAGATGATTTTATAATTTTTATTAATAATAAACAATTAGATGTTTATGGTTCACAAGGACAACACAGAACCGCAATTCTTTCTTTAAAACTTTCAGAATTAAATATAATAAAAGAAGAAATTGGAGAAAATCCAATTCTATTATTAGATGATTTCATGTCAGAATTAGATGAAAAAAGAAGAAAACATCTTTTAGAAAAAATAAATGATACACAAGTAATAATAACTTGTACAGAAAAAATAGAACTTGCAAATAAAAATATTTTAATATATAATGTTAAAGATGGAAAAGTATATAAATAAAATAAATACATTTTTATCAAAACAATAAGGAGGTATCAAAATGGAAAAATATGATCATAAATATGGCGCAGAACAAATACAAGTATTAGAAGGACTTGAAGCCGTAAGAAAAAGACCAGGTATGTATATAGGAAGTACATCTGTAAGAGGATTACATCATATGGTATATGAAATTGTAGATAACTGTGTTGATGAAGCACTAGCTGGATACTGTACAGATATAAAAGTAGTTATTGAACCAGATAATGTTATTAGTGTAGAAGATAACGGAAGAGGAATACCAGTAGAAATTCATCCAAAAACAAAAATATCTACAGCTGAAACTGTATATACAGTTTTACATGCAGGTGGTAAATTTGGTGGAGATAGCGGATATAAGGTTTCAGGAGGACTTCATGGAGTAGGTGCATCTGTTGTTAATGCTTTATCTAATTGGACAGAAGTTACAATAAGAAGAGACGGCGGACTTTATCAAATGTATTTTGAAAAAGGAAAGACTGTTAGAAAATTAGAAAAAATAGGGGAGGCAGAAGGAACAGGAACAAAAGTTAGATTTTTAGCAGATGATACTATTTTTGAAAGTCTAGAATATGATTATGAAGTTCTAGAAAAAAGATTAAGAGAAATGGCGTTTTTAACAAAAGGACTAAAAATTTCTATAGAAGATAAAAGAGAAGAAAATCCAAGAAAAGCAGAATTTTGCTATGAAGGAGGATTAATTTCTTTCGTAGAATTTTTAAATAAAAATAAAGAAAAATTACATAAGGATCCAATATATATTGAAAAAAATGGAGAAATACCAGTAGAAATTGCAATTCAATATACAACAAGTTATTCAGAAAATATTTATACATTTGTAAATAATATAAATACAATAGAAGGTGGAACACACTTAGAAGGATTTAAAAGAGCTTTAACAAAAGTATTTAATGATTACGCAAGAGCTCATAACATTTTAAAAGAAAAAGATAGTAATCTACAAGGTGAAGATATAAGGGAAGGAATAACAGCTGTTGTATCAGTAAAAGTAAAAGAACCACAATTTGAAGGACAAACTAAAACAAAGCTAGGGAATAGTGAGGTTACAGGTGTTGTTCAAAGTATGGTAAATGATGCTTTAGCTACATTTTTAGAAGAAAATCCAAATGTTGCAAAAGCAATATTAGAAAAATGTATTAGTGCTTCAAGAGCAAGAGAAGCCGCAAGAAAAGCTAGAGAGTTAGTTAGAAAAAAGAGTAATTTGGAAACAAGTACTTTACCAGGAAAGTTAGCAGATTGTAGTAGTAAAAATCCAGAAGAATGTGAAGTTTATATAGTTGAGGGAGATTCAGCAGGTGGTAGTGCAAAACAAGGCAGAGATAGAGAGTTTCAAGCAATTTTGCTTTTATGGGGAAAAATGTTGAATGTTGAAAAAGCAAGAGCAGATAAGATATATGGAAATGATAAATTAAATCCAGTAATTATTGCAGTTGGCGGGGGAATAGGATCAGAATTTGATATTACTAAAATTAGATATGGGAAAGTTATTATTATGGCTGATGCCGATGTTGATGGTGCTCATATTAGAACTTTATTGTTAACATTTTTCTTTAGATATATGAGACCTCTTATAGAAAATGGTAATGTGTACTTGGCACAACCTCCTTTATATAAGTTATCTAAAAAGGGTATGGAAGATGTTTATTGTTATACTGATGAGGATTTGGATAAGGCTTTTGCTGATTTGGAAGAAAAAGGTATTGCTAGGGATTCTTTGTCTATTCAAAGATATAAAGGTTTGGGTGAGATGAATCCTGAGCAGTTGTGGGAGACTACTATGGATCCAGAAAAGAGGACTTTGATTAAAGTTACTATGGATGATGCTATAAAGGCTGATGAAATTTTTAATTTGCTTATGGGGGATGAGGTTGAACCAAGAAGAGAGTTTATTCAACAAAATGCAAAATATGTTAAAAATCTTGATATATAATTTTTGTAATTAGTTAAAAGAGATAATTGAAAAAATTATTTAATAAGAATTTAATGGCATATGCTATAATTTTTAGCATATGCCATTAATCTATAAAGCTAATAATAATCTTAGTTAAAACTAATATACATAATTTTCGAACCTAATATATATTGCTATATAAATAAGCCCTTAATCACATATATTAATCAGTCACTCGACTATTAATACACTTGTAGTAACCATATTCATCCCGGAGGGACTAGTAACAACCACTATGAAATATAAGAATAATCTTAGCTCGAGTATATTATATATTTTTCAACCATATATTTTTTTTACAAAATTTATATAAATAGTAGAGAATAAAATTTTTTTATATAGCTTACAAACATATAATATATTCTTATCGCCGACATGTAATAATATAAGAAATTATACTATTATATATCTTTGTCCGAATAGTAATGAACTAATATAAATCCATTAATATTCTTGGCTCGACTATTATTAACCTTATACTTTTATTATGGACAGAATTTTTTTATTTATTCATAAAATAAAAATTTTTTTTTATTTCTTATTTTTTTTAATTTTAAATTTTTTTAATTTTCTTATTTTTTAATAGTTTTTTTGTTGCTTTTTATATTATAGTTTTGTTTTTTTATTTTTGTTTAGTTGTATATTTAATAGTTTAGTGCCGAGTAGATTTACGGAT
The DNA here is from genome assembly GCA_944364655.1 of uncultured Bacilli bacterium. Classification (GTDB taxonomy): domain Bacteria; phylum Bacillota_I; class Bacilli_A; order RF39; family UBA660; genus Ventrenecus. Next base: position 4,552 of record CALVWG010000010.1, read on the forward strand.
GAGGGAAAACGCCCAGAACAGTTATTTATATAAATTTTATGGAATTCCTCGGCTGCACTGCGTGCTTTAGCCCTTCTAAATATAGAATAAACGAGCCTCTCGCAGGGTTTGCGCGCCCTCATTTAT
>CALVWG010000011.1 GCA_944364655.1 uncultured Bacilli bacterium
AAAATTTTTGCCAGATTATGAAATCATAGAATGGAATGAATCAAATTTTGATGTTAATATGACTAAGTTTTCTAAACAAGCTTATGATGCAAAAAAATGGGCTTTTGTTAGTGATGTAGCAAGAATTTATGCCTTAAAAAAAATGGGGGGAATATATTTTGATACCGATATGATAGTTACTAAAAACATTGATGAATTATTAGAAAATGAAGTTTTTGCTGGTTGGGAATCCGAATATAATGTTGCTGTTGGTGTACTAGGAGTAAAAAAGCCAAATAATAAATTAATAAATCAGATATGGGATTTTTATTGTGAAAATGAATTTTCAGAAGAAAATATTTATTCTCTATCTATTCCTACCATTTTGTCTAATATTTTAAAAAGAGATTATGGTTTAAAATTTGATCACCTAAATAATCAAGAATTAAAAGATGGAGTTATTATTTATGCCAGGGATTATTTTTATCCAATAAGCAGTGATAGGTCACCAAATATGTTTACTGATAGAACTTGTATGATTCATTATTATGTAGGTAGTTGGATTCCTAGTGGTGAACAAAAAAGAATAAAATTTCAAATGTTTTTTGGTAAGAATCTTGGAAATGCTATTTTAGATTTTTTAGTATTTGGAAAAAGGACATTAAAGAAAATTTTAAAAGTTCTTTTATATCCTTATGTATTGCACAAAAGAAAGAAAAATAAGGAAATGCTATACTTAAATGCTAAAGAGAATTTTTTTAAACAATATAATGATTTAAATAATGCAAAATACTTAGTTTTTTATAATAAGAATTGGTTAGGAACTCAAAATGCTACTAAAGAGTTGTTTGAAAATACAATAGGTATTGAAGAAATTTATGATGATAGATTAATATTCGATATTGTTAATGCAGTAGCTAAAAGTAATATAAAATTAGTAATATTTAGTGCATTTTCATTTGGTTGGGATGGCTTAGTTAAAGAGTTTAAAAACAATAATTCTAAAATAAAAATAAAAGTTATTTGGCATGGAAGTCATGCAATGAATGTTGAATATTATGATTGGGAAATGTTCCAAACAATATTTAAATTATTAGATAATGGATTATTAAACAGCGTAGGGTTTGTAAAAAAAAGCATGTATGATTTTTATAAATTAAAAGGTTATAATGTAGAATTAATTTTAAATACAGTGCATAATATTCCTAAAATTAAAATTAATCAAAAGCTTAATAATAAAATTAAAATAGGATTATATGCTTCTGGAGATAGATGGGTAAAAAATTTTTATAATCAATTGGGTGCTGCTAGTTTATTTAATAATTGTGAAATAGATTGTATTCCAATTCAAGAGAAAACTTTAAAAATGGCTAGAATTTTTAAAGTAGGGATATCTGGATTAAGTAGTTCAATTTCAAGGGATAAATTAATGGAAAGAATGGCTAAAAATGACATTAACTTTTATGTAACTTTTTCAGAGTGTGCTCCATTAATTCCACTAGAAAGTATGGAATTGGGGGTTCCTTGTATTACTGGCAATAACCATCATTATTGGGAAAATACAGAATTAGAAAAATATTTAATAGTTGATGAAAATGATAATATACTTAAAATATATGAAAAAGCAAAATATTGTTTAGAACACAAAGAAAAGATAATGAATTTGTATCAAAAATGGAAAAAGGATTATGATAAAAAATCAAATAAAAGTGTAGAAAGGTTTTTAGGTGAATAGTAATGATTGAAAGAATATCAATGGAATCTAAATATTCTGCAATGGAAGCATCAATACATATGACAAGATATAGTTTAGCTAAAAAATATTGTAAAAATAAGGTAGTTTTAGATGTTGCCTGTGGAGAAGGATATGGCACAAAATTACTAAAAGAATGGGGAGCAAAAAAGGTAATTGGAATAGATATTTCTGAAGAGTGTATTAATCAAGCTCAAAAAGAATTTGCTGAAAAAGGCATAGAGTATATTGTTCATGATGCTACTGATTTGAGTTGTTTTAAAGATAACACTTTTGATATGATTGTTTCTTTTGAAACCATAGAACACTTACAAAATCCTTTGAAATTTTTAAAGGAAATAAAAAGAGTGGCTGTTAAAGATGCAATAATTATAATTACTTGTCCCAATGATTATTTGTATTATCCAAAAGAAAATGAACATAATCCTTATCACATAAAAAAATATACTTTTGAAGATTTTAAATTGTTATTAAATAAAGTATTTGATAAAAATACTATGAAATATATGATTGGTACAAAAGCAGAAGGCTTTTTAAATACTTTTCCTAATGAATATAATAAAAATATGCTTCAAAAAAATATGATAAACAATTATGAACAGATTTTGGCTCAAATGATTTATTCTGATAAAAAAATTGACTTTCAAAATTGTTCATACTATATAGCTTTTATTAATGTTAATAATCTAGAACCAAATTCTGTTATTTTTCCAACTACTATATATAGATGGGTGCCAGATCCAATTGATAAGATAAATGTATTAAGTCTTGCTAATAAAGAAGAAAATGATTATTTAAAAAATAATATTGTTTTAATGAGAAAAAAAATTGATAATATGAATAAGCAAATAAAAGAATTAGAAGATAAATGTTTCTATTTAACTAATTTGTTAAATTCAAAAACATATAAATTTTCATTGATTTTTTATAGAATTTATAAAAAATTATTTTGGTGGAGGTAGAAGTGAAAAAGATTGCTTTAATTGTTGATACTGATAATTGGGCTTTTGCCAATATTGCAAGAAATGTAAGTAAGAGACTGTCTGATTATTATGAATTTATAGTTATACCTGTTACTTATTTAGATAATAACATGGTAAAAGTTTGGCTTGCAACTAAGGATTGTGATTTAGTACACTTGTTATGGCGTGGATTATATTATTATCATAATTATAATGATTTTGATAATTATATTTTGGAATCTGGCGGAGATGTTGATAATTTTAAGAAGAAATTTATTTTTAATCAAAATGTGTCTACTGATGTTTACGATCATTTATTTTTATCTGAAAACGAAGGATTTGAAATTACTAAATATATTTTTAGTAAATGTAAAAATTATTATGTCTCTTCTAAAAAATTATATGATATTTATAATAAATTACCAATAAAGTATAAACCTTGGGGTGTGATTACGGATGGTGTTGATTTAGAAAAGTTTTATCCTCAAAATTTAAAAAGATTTGATGATATTGATAATAGAAAAGTTGTTGTTGGTTGGGTTGGAAATAGTAAATGGAAAGATGATTGTTCCGATCACAAAGGAGTGAATACTATTATAAAACCTGTAATAGAGCAACTTATTAAAGAAGGTTATCCTTTAGAAATGTATTTTGCTGATAAAAACGAAAGAATGATTCCAAATAATGAAATGGTTGATTACTATTCTAAAATAGATATCTATATATGTGCATCAGAAAGTGAGGGAACCCCTAATCCGGTATTAGAAGCTATGGCATGTGGTGTTCCAATTATTAGTACAAATGTAGGAATTGTAACAGAAGCTTTAGGAAAACTACAACAAAAATATATTTTAAAATCAAGGACAAAGGAAGATCTGAAAAACAAAATAATTGAATTAATGCGAGATAAAAACGAATTTAAAAAATTATCAGAAGAAAATTTGCAATCAATTCAGTCGTGGAGTTGGGATGAAAAAGCCAAACAATTTAAAGACTTTTTTGATTATTGTTTAGATAATAATTAAATCAATAATAATGTTATAAATTATATTATAAATTATATTGACATAAAACTTAATATTTGATATTATTCTTAAAAAAAGTGAAAAATTAATTTTAATATATTTAGATTATTATAAATAATTTAAAGAAAGGTTTGAAGTATGAAAAAAGTTTTAAAATTAAACAAATTAAATGTATTTTCTTTTCTTATATCATTATATTTTGCAAGTTCTAGCACATATATTTTAGATATAGATGGGAAATTGCAAATATTAATTATGGTTTTATTTTTAACGATTATATTATTTTATATATTTAAATTAATGTTAAAAAAATTACAATTATTTAGCTTTAATATTGAGACGTCTAAAATAACTAAAAAAGAAATTATAGGATATGTGTTTATTATTTTATCGTTTTGCTTATTTTATTATATTGCATTGTTTCCTGGTGGATCATCTCCAGATACAATTAATCAATATGAGCAAGCAATTAGTAACACATATAAAGATTGGCACCCAGTTATACATACATTCCTTTTTTATAGATTGCCTACTTTTATTTGGAACAGTTATAAATCAGTTATCATTTGGCAATTGTTAATTATTGTTTTTGTTCTAACTGTATCTTGTTATTTTATTAGAAAATTAGGTTTTAATAAAAAAAATACATATTTATTTTTATTGCTAATTTTGTTAAATCCATTGAATGCTAGAATGTTTACAATGCCTTGGAAAGATATTGCGTATTCGTTGGTGTTATTGTTAAGTACTTTAGTATTAATGTTTGTTGTTAAAACAAATGGAAAATGGTTATCTAAAAAGAAAAATTTATTATTTTTAGGGATTCTAATGTTTTTAACGATTGGATTTAGGCATAATGGTTTGATTAGTTTTATATTTATAATATTTGCATTAATTTTTCTTTATCAAAAATATTGGAAATCTATATCAATAATGACGATTATAGTTTTTGCTTCTTTTTATATTTTAACAGGTCCAATTTTTAGACTGTGTAGTATACAATCACATGATTCTTTTGCTGAGGTTTTGGGTGTACCTTTAAATCAAATTTCCTTTATCTATAATGAATATGGTGATTTTACTGAAGAAGATAAAGAATTATTTGTTAAGTTTGCAAATTTACCAATGTGGGAAAATCTATTTAATGAAAGAGATTTTAATCCAATTAAATGGACAGACGGTGCAGTTGATATAGATTATATTAATAGCCACAAGTTGGAATTTATGACGCTTTATATTTCATTGGTAAAAAACAATTTTTCTTTAGCACTTAGTTCATATTATCATATAACAAGTTCTATTTGGTCTATAGAAACGAATGTTCAAGGTACATATTATTCATATGATAGGAGCAAAATAGAAAATGATAATATATATAAGATTTCTGATAGATTTAATTATTTTTTGACTAATTATGAAAATTGGGCAAATAATATAGGAATAGGTAAATTGTTCGGTTATGGTGGTAGTTTATTTATTATAATGTTGGCAATAGCTATTATAAGCATAAAAAACAAATTTTATTTAAAAAAATATTTGCCTTTTATTCCAGTTTTAAGTAATACAATAGGAATAATATTATTAATAACTGGAGGAGAATTACGTTTTGTTTATTCTAATATATTGTGTGCTGTATTATTGCTAATATATGCAATAAGTGATATTAGTGAAAAAAAGGAAGCTTCAAAAGATAAAACTTTGTTAAATATATTATTTTTAGAAAAAACTAATAAAATATGGCTACAATTTTTTAGATATATATTTGTAGGTGGTATATCAGCCGTAATTAATATTTTGACATTATTTATATTAACTGATATTTTTAAAATTTATTATATTTTATCAAGTATATTAGGATTTATATTGGGATTAATTGTTAATTATTTATTGAGTAAATTATTAGTATTTACTAAAGAGTCGTTTAATAATAAGAAAAAAGAATTTGTTAGTTATGCGATTATTGGGGTAATAGGCTTAGGAATAGATACTTTATTTATGTATATATTTACATCATTAATTGAGATATACTATTTATTAAGTAAAATAATTTCAACCATTATAACATTTATATGGAATTTTGGTGCAAGAAAAATAATGTATGTTTTGGAGGAAAGAAAGAAATGAAAAAAGAAAAGGAAAAAGTAATTATTATTGGTGCTGGCCCATCTGGTTTGGCGGCTGGATATAAGTTGTTAAAGAATAATAAAAACGAATATGATGTGACTATATTAGAAGCAACAGATGATATTGGAGGAATTTCTAAAACCGTTAAATACAAAGGAAATAGAATTGACATTGGTGGTCATAGATTTTTTACTAAATCTGATGAAGTACAACAATTTTGGAATGAAGTTATGCCTTTGCAAGGAAAACCTGCCTATGATGATAAAAAGTTGCATATTGATAAAAAGTTTGTTAAGGGAGGTCCAGATCCTGAAAAAAATGATAATGTTATGTTGATTAGAAATAGGGTGTCTAGAATATATTATTTGAAGAAATTTTTTGATTATCCAATTAGTTTAAAATTTCAAACATTTAAGAATATGGGCTTAGGTAATACTATAATTAGTGGTTTTAGTTATATTAAATCTTGTATTTTTAAGAAAAAAGAAGATTCATTGGAAAACTTTTATATAAATAGATTTGGTAGAAAACTTTATAATATGTTTTTTGAAAAGTACACCGAAAAATTATGGGGAAGGCATCCAAATGAAATAGATGCTAGTTGGGGTGCTCAAAGAGTTAAAGGAGTTTCAATTAAGGCTGTATTAGTAGATGCATTTAAAAAAGTATTTCATATCAAAAGTAAAAAGGTAGAAACTTCTTTAATAGAACATTTTTCATATCCTAAATATGGACCAGGTCATTTTTATGAAACCGTAGCTAATTGTATTGAAAAAATGGGCGGGAAAATATTGAAAAATTATACCGTTACTAAGATTAATTATGAAAAAGGCAAAATTATATCTGTTGAGTGCAGCAATGGAAAAGTTTTAGAAGGTGATTATTTTTTGAGTTCTATGCCTTTAAAAGATTTAATTGAATCTATGGATAATAAAAAAATGAACAGTGATATAAAAAGAATAGCTATAAATTTGCCATATAGAGATTTTATTACTGTTGGAGTTTTATTAAAGAAAATTAAACTTAAAAATGAAACTAATATAAAAACATTGAATAATATTATTCCTGATAATTGGGTTTATGTGCAAGATCCTGATGTAAGAATGTGCCGTTTTCAAGTATTTAATAATTGGTCTCCATATATGGTAAAAGATATAGATAAGTACGTTTGGATAGGTTTAGAATATGTATGTCACGAAGATGATGATTTATGGGCAAAAAGCGAATCAGAATTTAAAAAATTTGCCATTAATGAATTAATCTCAATGAATATTATAGATAAAGAAGATGTGATTGATAGTTGTATGGAAAAAGTAAAAAAAGCCTATCCAGCATACTTTGATACATATAATGAAATAGATAAATTAATAGACTATTTAAACGGATTTAATAATTTATTTTGTATAGGTAGAAATGGACAACATAGATATAATAATATGGATCATTCAATTTTAACTGGTTTTGTTGCAGTTGATAAAATAGTAAATAAAGATTTTGATAAAACATATTTGTGGAATGTTAATACTGAAAAAGAGTATCATGAATCAAAGTGATTAATGTATTACTTATAATTTAACTGGAGGAAATTAAATGAAGATACTAGTTACTGGGGGTACTGGTTATATTGGAAGTCATACAGTTGTAGAATTACTTAATAATGAATATGAAGTAATTGTGGTTGATAATTTGGTTAATTCTAAAATAGAAGTTGTTGACAAAATAAAAAAATTGACTAATAAAGATTTTATATTTATTAAAGGTAATGTTTGCGATTATGAATTAATGACAAAAATTTTTGATGATAATAAAATCGATGCAGTAATTCACTTTGCTGGTTTAAAGGCAGTTGGTGAATCAGTAGAAAAACCATTGGAATATTATGAAAATAATGTTGGCTCTACAATTAATTTAGTAAAAGTAATGAAAGAACATAATTGTAAAAATATTGTGTTTTCATCAAGTGCTACTGTTTATGGAACCCCCAAGACTTTGCCCATTAATGAGGATTTTCCACTATCTACTACAAATCCATATGGTACAACTAAATTAGTTAATGAATGGATATTATCAGATATATATAAATCTGATAATGAATGGAAAGTAACTTTGCTTAGATATTTTAATCCAATTGGCTCAGAAAAAACTGGATTATTAGGAGAAGATCCTAAAGATATTCCAAATAATTTAATGCCATATATTGTTAGAGTAGCAATAGGAAAACTTGATTATTTAAGTGTATATGGTAATGATTATCTTACCCATGATGGAACTGGCGTAAGAGATTATATTCATGTCGTTGATTTAGCAAAAGGTCATGTAAAAGCATTGGAAAATAACAAAAATGGATTATTTATTTATAATTTAGGTACAGGTAAAGGTTATAGTGTTTTAGATTTAGTAAATACATTTGAAAAAGTAAATAATGTTAAGGTACCATATAAAATTG
>CALVWG010000012.1 GCA_944364655.1 uncultured Bacilli bacterium
CGAAAACAACGCATGCAATAGTCCATTTTAATGTCTTTAACATATCCTTTAATTAGTTCATTTTCCGATTGTAATTTAACTCCACATCCTAAACATTTTTTATTCATAATAAACACCTTGTTCCAATAATCCTTTTTTCTTTAAGAAATAGTATATTTTTCGTTCAAAAAAACGATTTATTTTTGTTTTAAAAGGATCTTTTTTACTAATTGGATTAACTAATATACTCGTAAATCCATGAATATTTGCCCCATAAATATCAGTCAAAAGTTGATCACCTATACAAGCTATTTCCGTATCTTTAAAATGAAAAGTATTTAAAATTTTATCATACTTTTTTGAAAAAGGCTTATTACTATGATAACAACTATCAACATTACATTTTTCTTTAAAAGGAGTTACTCTTTTTTTAGAAGCATTAGACATAATAATCGGCTTTAATCCTAATTCCTCAATATACATAAAAAAGTCTTTTAATTTTTTATCAGGAACTTCCATTTCTAATGGCGCTATTGTATTATCTAAGTCAAATAAAAGACACCTAATTCCCATATTTTTTAATTTTAAATAATCTATTTCATATATACTTTTTTGATAAATATCTGGTCTAAATTTTTCCACAAATACTACCTCTTTCAATTAAAAGTATATCAAAAATACTATTTTTTTAAAAGGATAAAATATCATTCCTTAAATAAAATAATGTTTAAAAAAATTATTTATAATTTTAGTAAATAAATTATATAATTGCTTTTATTAATCTTTTTCAAGTCTTCTTTTTTTATTTCAATTCTTTTACATAATTTATATATTTGTCAAATTTTGTTCTTTTTTAAAATTTAAAGTATTAATAAAATCAAAACTTTTTTCATAAACAATATTAAGGAAGTGATTTATGTTTATTTTGTCATTATTACAGCAAATGCTTTTTTTTACCGGAAGTTATTCAAATAATGTTTTTCCTGAGCCTTTAAATGAAGATGAAGAAAAAAAATATTTAGAAAAAATGCATCAAGGTGATGAAGATGCAAGAAATAAATTAATTGAGCATAATTTAAGATTAGTCGCTCATATTGTCAAAAAATTTGAAACAAAAACCGATGAAACAGATGACTTAATCAGTATTGGTACAATTGGATTAATCAAAGGCGTTGATTCTTATGATATGAATAAAAATATAAAACTAACAACCTATATAGCTAAATGTATTCAAAATGAAATCTTAATGTATTTTAGAAGTGTTAAAGGAGAAAATATCAAAAATATCAGTTTAAATGATTCAATTGGTCATGATAAAGATGGCAATGAAATTAGCTTAATGGAAGTAATTAAAGACAATACTGAAGACTTTGCTAACAAAATTCAAACTAAAGATGACATGATGCTTGTGAATGATTATTTAAAACTATTAACCAAAAGAGAAAAAGAAATAATTGCTAAAAGATATGGTTTAATGAATCGTAAAGAACAAACCCAAAAAGATATAGCTCATGAAATGAACATATCCAGAAGCTATGTATCAAGAATCGAAAAAAGAGCATTAACAAAAATATTAAAAGAATTTATAAAAAACAAGAATACAGCCTAATTCTTGTTCTTTCTTGTTAATTTATTTTCACTTAAATAATTATTAAAATAAATAGCTTTTTTATTGCAAAAATTATTATAAGCAAAAAAATCAATAAATTCATAATCTATATTTGGATTACCTACCAATACACCAGTTTCAATAAAAGATTCTTGTAAAAGGCAATTTTTAACATAACAATTCTTAAAAATTACTTTTCCATCATTGCTATAAAATTTATTAGTTTCTCTATTACCAACAAAAGCTCCAAAATATAATGGTATTTTGCCCGCAAAAATTAAATGATCTAATCCAAAATCTTCAATCCAAATATTAGCTGAAGGATTAATCGTACCAAATAAACCAGCATTTTTACTACTATTAAAAATAGTCCCATTTTTTAAACAATGATTATTACCTAATAAATAAAGATTACCAGAAAAACTAATTAAATCTACAGATTTCATCGCAAATCTTGAAATTGATTGATTTACAAAAACTAAAATATTTCCTTGTCTTATTTTTTTTAGTTGTGCAAAATCTTTAGCTTCATTAATAAAAATAATTTTATCATAAATAACAAAATGACAATTATAGAAATATTTAGTATCATAAATATTATCTTTATTTATATAAACAACATAATTATTACCATTAATTTGCTTTTCTTTTAAACCAGTTAACATCCTTCTAGTTAAGCAAATATTATTAGCTAAAAGCATTGGTAAATTATCATTTCTAATTTCTTTTTCGCTATGAATAACAATTGGCTTTGCTACTTGTCTTTTATAATCAATTTTCAAAAAAGGCCTTTTATCAATTACTACAACGGTCTTGCTAGCATTAGTAAAAAAAGCATTAATTTTACGATTATCAGTTAAAACTGTCAAATTATAAAAGCAATCATTTTCAAAACTAATATCAATTGATCCAGAAAAATTTTTTAAATCAATAACTTTAATAGTTGCTCTTCTATCTTTACATTTAATTTTAATATATAAAGAATTTTTCCCTTTTAAATCATTTAATTTTTTTTCTAATTCATCCCAAGTTTGTATTTCAATTAATTTCATAAATCCCCCTTAAAAAAAAGTTGTTTAAAACAACTTTTTAATAATCTTCATCTATTTGATCTATTGCATCCAATTCAGTTTCTACAATAGATTTAAAGCGTCTTTTAAAAGCTATTATTCGTTGTCTTAATGTTTCTCCATCTTGCTCTAATTTTTCAGCTTTTAATAGTGCTTCATTTACAATTCTTGATGCATTTCTTTTAGCATCATCTATAATAGATTTTGATTCATCACGAGCCATTCTTTTAATCTGATTTGAAGCATCTTCAGCAACTAATAAAGCTTTATTTAAAGTATTTTCCATTGTCTGATACTGAATAAGTTTTTGCTTTAAAGAAGCTATCTCGGCGTCACGTTTTTTTAAGTTATCTAACATTGATTCATATTCTTTAGCTACATCTCTAACAAATGAATTTACTTCACTTTTACTATAGCCATAAATACTTGTACTAAACTTCTTCACGCTTCACCTTCTTTTATTTTTAAAATCTATTTACCAATCTATTTCTTCTTCGTTATTTTTTGCTGGCTTTTCATTTTCATCACTTATTTTACCTTGTACATTTACATTTTTAGGTGTACATAAATATATTCCGACACCTATTTTTTGCATTGTACCACCAATTGAATAAATACATCCTGATAAAAAATCTATAATTCTTTTTGCTTGTGCTGAAGTAACTCTTTTTAAATTTACAACTACACTATTTCTATTTTTCAAATGATCAGCAATTTGTTGTGATTCAGAATAAGCACGTGGTTCTAACAAAATCATTTTATTTCCAGTTTTATCCGCTTCTTTTAATGCTTCATCTTCGCTAACATTATAATACTCATCCTCGCTCATAGAAGTATCGTCATCTTCATCTGTAAATAATTTTTTTAATTTTCCAAGTGCCATACTAAAACCTCTCCTTTCGACTCTCTTACTGATTAATTGTATCAAAAAGAAAGTCTTTTTTCAATCAGTTTATTCTTGTTTTTTAATTTTTATGAAAAAAACTTAAAAATTTGTTTTTTCACTTAAGAATTTCTTAAATTCTGCTATGGTCATTGTTGTTTGTTTCATCGTGTCTCTCTCTCGAACAGTTACAGTATTATTATTCAAAGTTTCATCGTCAATTGTAATTGCAAAAGGCGTTCCAATCGCGTCACTTCTTCTATATCTTTTTCCTATACTTCCTGATTCATCATAAGTACACATAAAGTCTTTAGCAAGTTCTCCATAGATTTCCATAGCTTTATTAGCATGAATCTTTTTTATTAAAGGTAAAATTGTTACTTTATAAGGAGCTAAAGCTGGATGTATTTTTAAAACTATTCTTTCTTCATTATCTAACAACTCTTTAGAATATGCATCACATAAAACAGCTAATATCAAACGATCTAAACCAACAGAAGGTTCAATAACATAAGGAAGATATTTTTCATTTGTTTCTGGATCTAAATATCTTAAGTCTTGTTTAGAATGATTCATATGAACACTTAAATCATAATCAGTACGATCAGCTATCCCCCAAAGTTCACCAAAGCCCATTGGATAATTATATTCAATATCAGTTGTAGCTTTACTATAAAAGGATAATTCCTCTTTTGCATGATCTCTAAAACGTAAATTTTCTTTTTTTATTCCTAAATCTTTTAAAAATTCCATACATGTATTTTTCCAATAACCATGCCATTCTAAATCTGTATCAGGCTTACAAAAAAATTCTAACTCCATTTGTTCAAATTCTCTTGTTCTAAAAGTAAAATTTCCTGGTGTAATTTCATTTCTAAAAGCTTTACCAGTTTGACCAATTCCAAAAGGTATTTTAGCGCGCATAGTTCTTTGAACATTTAAAAAATTAACAAAAATACCTTGAGCTGTTTCACCTCTTAAATACACTTTACTCTTAGTATCTTCAGTAACTCCTTGATGCGTTTCAAATAATAAATTAAATTGTCTAATTGGTGTAAAATCTGATGCCCCACAATGCGGACATTTAATTTTATTTTCTGAAATAAAATTTTCTAATTTCTCATTTTCCCAACCATCACCAGTTATTTCACCATGTGTAAATTCTTCAATTAATTTATCAGCACGGTGACGACTTTTACATTTTTTACAATCTATCAATGGATCTGAAAAAGAAGTTACATGACCACTTGCTACCCAAACTTCTGGATTCATAAGAATTGCAGCATCTAATCCATAATTATAAGGGTTTTCTTGAATAAATTTTTTCCACCAGGCTCTTCTAATATTATTCTTAAGTTCTACTCCTAAAGTACCATAATCCCAAGTATTTGATAATCCACCGTAAATTTCACTTCCTTGAAAAATATAACCATATTGCTTACAATAATTAACTAATTCATCCATTTTTAATTTTTCCATAAAATCCCTCTTTCTAAATTAAAAAAACTTCCAGAAAATATAAGGACGAGCAATAGCCCGTGGTTCCACCTTACTTATTCTAGAAGAATCACTCAATTTTTATATAGCTCCAGATTTCCACACCTTCATCGCTTATATAAGAGTATTATATGAAAAATAATATTATTTTTCAAGTTTTTTTATTACAAAATTGTGACAGTATGATTATTCTGTGATAATGTCTTAAGTATTAATCCGGGAAAATGTCTCAACATGATATAATATGTCACTGAGGTGACATGAATGAGAAAGGCTGAATTAAAAATGAATGAATTAGAAAAATATAAAGTAATTAAAGAATTAGTAGACCATAAAGGTAATAAAAACAGAGCTTGTAAAAAGCTCGGTATTTCAAGACGTCAAGTTGATCGTCTAATAATTAAATATAAGGAAAATGGAAAATATGCCTTTATTCATGGTAATCACTCAAAAAAACCTGTAAATGCATATGATAAATCCATTTCCGAAGATATTATACTACTTTATAAGAATAAATACTATGATTTTAATTTTCTTCATTTTAAAGAATTTTTAGAAAGTAATGAAAACATTAATGTTTCTTATAAATTTGTTTATAAAACTTTATCTAAAGAAGGTATTTTATCTCCTAAAGCTAGAAAGAAAACTAAACGAGCTTATGCAAAGAAAAAATTACTTGAAGAAAAGAAAATTAATCTTGATATGAAAGATAAACAAATTGAAGAAATAATCAGTCATGAAATTGCTTTAGAAGACTCCCATCCTAGAGGTGAAAAGCCTAAATATTTTGGTGAAATTATTGAACAAGATGGTTCGATTCATAATTGGTTTGGAGATTTTAAAACTTGTTTACATCTAGCTATGGATAAAGCTACTTCTACTGTTGTTGGTGCTTATTTTGATAAACAAGAAACATTAAATGGTTACTATCATGTTTTTGAACAAATACTTTCTAATTATGGTATTCCTTATAAATTTTTAACTGATAATCGTACTGTTTTCAATTATATGTCTTTAAATCCTGATAAAAGAACTAGTGATAAAGATGTTTTAACTCAATATGGATACGCTTGTAAACAATTAGGTGTTGAATTACAAACAACTTCTGTTAGTCAAGCAAAAGGCTTAATTGAAAGAACTAATGGAACTTTTCAAGGCAGATTGGTCCAAGAACTTAGATTAAATAATATTACTACTATTGAAGAAGCAAATAAATATTTAATAAATGTTTTTGTACCCAACTTTAATAAGAAATTTGCTCTTGATTACACAAAGTTTAAATCTGTTTTTGAAACTTCACCAAGTAAAGAAACAATAAATTACACTTTAGCTGTTTTAACACCTAGAAAAATTGATAATGGTAATTCTATTAAATATCAAAATAAATATTATCAACCATATTTAGATAATGAATTAAAATGTTTTTTACCTAAAACTGAATGTTTAGTCATTAAAGCTTTCAATGGTGATTTATTTGTTACTATTGATGAAAAAATATTTGAATTAAAAGAATTATCTAGAAATGAAAGATTTTCTAAAAACTTTGATCAAGAAACTGAAAATAAAGAAAAGAAAAAATATATTCCACCTATGTCTCATCCTTGGAAATTACAATCTTTTCTGAAACAAATGCAAAAAAGTCATGAACAACATCTATATGCTTAAATTTAATATTCTTGTTTGTTAATGACAAAAGCTAACTTATTAAAATAGAAGTCAATAATGCTTGCATGAATGAAATGAACTTGTTATTGACTTCTATGAAATAAGTTATAAAATTACAAACAAAAACGAGAATATTTTTCCCGTTAATGTTTAT
>CALVWG010000013.1 GCA_944364655.1 uncultured Bacilli bacterium
AAAATATGTAAAATGATATTTTTTGTTACTATATGTATATTTTTTCTTTAAAATATTTGACTTAATTTACTTTTTATGTTAAAGTTAATATGCGATATTTTGAGGAGGGATAATAATGGCTAAGAATATATCAAGTAAAAAAACTAATAAAGCTAATAATAGGCCTAATTGTTTAAAGGTTACTAAAAAAGCTCAAAAAGTTAATTTACAACCTATTAAAATTATTAATAATAAAGGTAAGGTTGAAAAAGTTAGATTGAGTGCTAGAGAAATTAGAGCTTTAGAGAAGAATGGTTCTATATCTTTAAGCAATGCTGCTTAATTATAAATTAGGGGCTGAGTGGAAATAAATAATTTTTACTCAGCTTTTTTATTAGCTTTTTGTTTAGGGAAAGGAAATCTTTCTCTTTTTAAATTTGGTGATTTTTTCCAATAATTACTTTCGATGTTATCACTATCTAATAAAATAAATAATTTTCTTATATTTCTGCCTAAACACATAAGCATTATTTCACAAGATACTTTTTCTAAACCACGTCTTCTGATTCGTTCATAATTCATATTTTGTTTAATTTGCCCAAACGTCCCTTCTACTTGAATGCTTCTATTTATCCTTATCTCTATACCATTTGGACTAAGTAAATTTTCTCTTGCCTGTTCTTTTAATAATTCATAATCAGGAATCAACTCATATAATCTATAATCTAAATCTTTGTTTTTTAACTTCTTCTTACAAATGTAAGCATAATTACAATTGTTACAACCAATAAATTTATATAACTTTCCATCCTTATGTCTTTGATGATGACTAAAGTCAAATGATACTTCTTCACCAATACAAGCATTTAAGCATAATACCCCATCAGGAAATGTGTAAAAAAGTTGAGGCTGTTTTCCGCTTGATTCACCTTCCCACGATTGAAATTTCACATAATTATTTATACTATGTTTTCTCATATATTCATAATTTATATAAATTCCATAACCCGAGTCTGCACATTCGTTTTTTGGATAACTATTATAATATTTAAAATATAAATCGTTCATAGGAATAAATGTATAATAATCACTTCTATCTTGAAATACTCCATACATTGTAATTAAACCACTTGATACTAAAACTTGAATATTATATCCCGCATGAAAATCATGACTTAATTTAGAATAATAATCTTGCTTTAATACCATAGCAGTCGCATCTTGATCTGTTTTAAAATATGAATTTCTTTTTTTTCCACAAATACGTTCCTTTTTTTCATATTCTAGTAATTTACCTAAATATTTATAACATTGAATATAATTTTTCTGTGGTTTAGTTCTCCTTTTACCTTTGCCAGAAGGAATGTTATTTATATCAATTTTCTCTTTAGTTACATATTTTTTCAATATTTCATCTAATTCAAAACTTGTTATTAATGTTTTGCCTTTATACTCAAAGCCCATTTCTATAAGTAAATTTTTAATTTTAACATCTAATTTTTGATGGAATTTTTTAGGCTTCCAAACAAACTTATATTTATTTGCATTAGCTTCTATTTTTGTGCCATCTATAAATTGATTATTTATATCCAGATGAAATTCTCTTATAATTGTTTTAGTTATCATAGTAAAAAATTCATATTGATATGGTAAAATATATTTATTAATGCATTCTTTTATGACAGTATCACTTGGTTGTTCTTGTTCCATTATATACATTACTCTCAAATCGAAAATACATAAACTCTCTATTTCACGTATTGAGCTTTTAAATTTTGAAAAACAAAAAAGAATTGCTGCAACTAAATTAAATGGATTATATCCTTTTCGCCCTATATTATTTTGTACGTTTTCTATTATTTTTCCAATTCCACTTTTATTTAAAATTTCTATAAATTTGTCAATTTTCTCATATTCCTCACAGCACTTATTTGAGGGGACTATGAAAATAGTTCTTTTTATGTTAAAATAGTTCATGTGATACATCTTCTTTCGTCAATTAGATTGTATCACATATAGCGTTAGAAATTAACATTTCCAACGCTTTTTTATATTTTTAGACACTCAAAAAAAGAACTGAGTAAAAATTATTTATTTCCACTCAGCCCCTACCTATGAAGGACCTGTTTTCTTCTTGAATGGAGTTCATGGACAATTATTAATTCCTGAAAATCCTACAGATTCACAAAAAGAAGCTTTAAGTCAATTAGATCCTTATGTAAATTATTTTAGAGAAATAGAACTAAAAGAATATAAAGATGTAAGCAAAGATATAAAAGATACTTATATTGAAAATGGTGCTGTAGCAATTCAAAATTATTTAGATAGGCAACAAACTCATAGGAAACAACGTCATTAAAAAATATCAAAATAAAAGAGTAGTAGTAAAATAAAAAATTACTACTACTTTATTTTATATTTTTTTCTGGCCTCATAAAAAAGTAATCAAAATGTATAGAAAAAAGAGCAATACAGTAGATGCTCTTAATAAATTAAATGAAAAATAAGTCCTAAAATCATTAACACATAATAAAACCCTTGATTAACAAGGGATTGTATCTTTACTGGTGGCTTCAACGGGAATCGAACCAGTGACACGAGGATTTTCAGTCCTCTG
>CALVWG010000014.1 GCA_944364655.1 uncultured Bacilli bacterium
AATTAGGTAAAATAGTAAGCGCCTTACATATTAATTATATCTTATTTAACTAAAAATAAAAAGACTGTTTTCAAATCTTTACATTTGTCAACAGTCTGAAATCCTTTAAAGGATTTTTTTTAAACTAATATCATTGAAAAAATAGTTAAAATAATTATATTTACTATTGCAATTGTTAATACAACTTTAAAAGCCCATTTAAACCATGTTGAATATTCTACTTTTGCTAAAGCAAGCCCTCCCATTATTGCTCCACAAGTTGGAGTAATTAAATTAACTAAGCCATTTGCCGCAACCATAGTCATGACTGTTGTTTCAACGCTATAATTAAGTTGAGTAGCAAGTGGGCCAATAATTGGTGATGACAATGTTACTAAACCAGATGAAGATGGAACTAATACTGATAAAATAACATGCAATACATAATTTAAAGGTGTAAATATAAATGCTGGAACATTTCTTAACATTTCTGCAGCATTGTAAATAATATAATTATCTAAATGAGTTGTTTGCATTAATACTGAAGCACCACGAGCAATAGCAATAATTAAAATTACACCTACCATATCGTCTGCTCCATCAATAAAAGTATCGACAAATCCTTTTTCACCAGTATGATTAATTATGCCAATTAATATTGCCATGATTAAGAACCATAAAGCAGCTTCAAAGAAATACCAACTGCCTAAAGGACTACCTGTTAACCAACCAGTTGTCATTGAAAAGAAAGTTATGCCAAAATCTTCCCATGGAATAAAACCTATTATCATAATAACAAATGTTAAAGCAAATAGCCATAAAGTAACTTTTTGATGAAAATTCAAATGAACATTTTTAGCTTTTTCATCATTTTCTTTAGTACCATATTCTTTTTCCATATTTCTTTGTTCTCTTAAAGAAAGAATAGTAGAACCTTTTTTCTTAATTACTCTTTTGGCATATAACATAACAAAGATAATCGAAATAATTAATGTTGTTAACCATAAAGCTACTCCTATTCCGATTATTAATCCTTGATTAACAACAGTTCCTTCTGGTAAAGCACTAATAGCTGCGCCAACAGCAAATGGATTTATTGTTGAACCTAGAACACCACTTCCAGCACCTAATAATACTATTGCTGATGCTACAACGGTATCCATACCAGCCATTACCATTGTTGCTGATAAAAGAGCATAAAAGCCAACTGTTTCTTCAAGCATACCATAAGTTGTACCACCTAGTGAGAAAATAAACATTAATATGGGAATTAAAATAAGTTCATGTCCTTTTAATTTTCTTACTAAGACTTGAATACCCGTTTCTAGGGCTTTAGTTTTAGAGACAACTGCTAAAAAGCCTCCTAATATAAGGACGAAAATACTTACATCAATCGCATTTTCAAATCCTAAAATTGGAGCCATTAAGATGTCTGATAAACTCGCCCCAACAACGCCACTACCATTAACAATTTCTTCACCTATAAATTCTGCTTTTGGTAATAAATGTGAAATTATTCCAAGAGCAAAAATCATAATTAAAATAATTGAAAATGATGTTAAAAAACCTTTTTTCTTAGACTTCATTTTTTCCCTCCTATACAATCCAAGTTCCAGTTTTACCTTTTAAAGCTGGTAAGGCTTTTTCAAGGGATGTAATAATTGCAACTTTTTTTGTCTTTTTTACAAACTCGACACAAGAAATTACTTTAGGTTTCATACTGCCTTCTTTAAATTCATCGGATGCTAAATATTGTTCAGCTTCTTTTATAGTCATTTCATCTAGTTTTTTTTCATGATTAGTATTAAAGCCTAGGCATACTTGCTCAATAGCTGTTAATATTAAAAACACATCGGCTTTTATATCAATAGCTAAACGAGCACTAGTTTTATCTTTGTCAATAACGGCATCAACGCCGTATAAGTTATTCCATTTTTGAATAACAGGAATACCGCCCCCACCAGCAGCTATAACAATATGACCTTTGTTAAGTAAATCTTTAATTACATTTTTTTCGATAATTTTAACTGGATTAGGTGAGGCGACTACTCGTCTAAACCCTCGTCCAGCATCTTCTTTCATTACCCAGCCATTTTCTTTACTAAGCTTTAATGCTTCTTTTTTAGTATAGAAATTGCCAATTGGTTTGGTTGGATTTAAAAAAGCTTTATCTTTTCGATCCACAAGGACTTGAGTAACAACAGTTATACAACTTTTAGTAATTTTCTTTTGATAAAGTTCATGTTGGATAGCTTGTTGCAAATGATAGCCTATATAACCTTGACTCATTGCACCACATTCTGCAAATGGTACTTCAGGTGTATCTTCTTTATCGTGTGAGTATTCTAAAGCCATATTAATCATCCCTATTTGGGGGCCATTACCATGAGTGACTACTACTTCATAACCTTCATTAATTAAAGAAACAATACTTTTTGCAGCTTTTTTAACTAATTCTAATTGTTCTTCTGGTGTGTTACCTAAAGCATTTCCACCTAATGCTATAACTATTTTTTTATTTTTACTCATCTTTTAATGTAGCATACATAACCGCTTTAATTGTATGTAAACGATTTTCTGCTTGATCCATTACTTTTGAACATTTTGAAGTAAAAACTTCATTTGTAACTTCCATTTCGTCAATTCCAAACTTTTCAGATATCTCTTTACCAATTGTTGTATTTGTGTCATGAAAAGATGGCAGACAATGTAAAAAAATAGCATTAGGATTAGCATAACTCATTACTTCTTTGTTGACTTGATATGGTTTTAACAATTTAATTCTTTGTTCCCATAATGATGAATCTTCACCCATTGATAACCAAACATCTGTATAAACAGCATCGGCATTTTTAACACCTCTTACCACATCTTCTGTAAGAAGTATTGTTGATCCTTCATTTTTAGCAAATTCTTCGCAAGTTTTAACTAATTCTTCATCGGGAAATAATTCTTTTGGAGCACAACAAGCAAAATTAATACCAAGTTTAGAACAAATAACCATTAATGATCTGGCAACATTATTTCTTGCATCACCAAGAAAAACTAATTTTTTTCCTCTTAAATCGCCAATATTTTCTTGCATAGTAAGTATATCAGCAAGCATTTGTGTTGGATGAAATTCATTAGTTAATCCATTCCACACAGGAACACTAGAATTTTTAGCTAGTTCTTCAATTACTGATTGTTCAAAGCCACGATATTCAATACCATCATACATCCTTGATAAAACTTGAGCAGTATCAGCAATGCTTTCTTTTTTTCCCATTTGTGAACCCGTTGGACCTAGGTAGGTTACGCCCATTCCTAAATCCATTGCTCCAACTTCAAACGCACAGCGAGTTCTAGTTGAATCTTTTTCAAAAAGTAAAACAACATTTTTTCCTTTTAAATAATTATGAGGTTCATGATTTTGTTTCTTTTCTTTTAAAGCTTTTGCTAATCCTAATAAATAAACAATTTCTTCTTTAGAATAATCTAAAAGTTTTAAAAAATCTCTTCCACTTAAGTTTACATTCATTTTAATCTTCTCTTTCTAATGGCATACTCATACATCTTGGGCCACCACGACCACGAGATAATTCAGCACCATGTAATTCTAAAACAACTAAGCCAGCTTCCTTTAAAACTTGATTTGTAACTTCATTACGATCATAAACAACGACAACACCAGGGGCTATACATAAAGTATTTGATCCATCATTCCATTGCTCACGTTCACTACTAACTTTGTCGCCACCAGCACAAGGAATAAGAGTTACTGGCACACCTAGATAATGTTCTAAAATATTACCTAAAGAATCATTAATTTCACGAACATTTAAGTCTTCATCGCTATTAGGATCATTTCCTTCAGTTATTTCAAATACTTGCAACGTATCCATAATTCCTGGATGATATGTAAAAATGTTTCGATCAATTTGGGTAAATACTGTATCCAAATGCATAAACGCTCTTGAATTTGGAATATTAAAAGCTAAAACAGTATCTATTTTACATTTTTTATCTTTAAATAAGTTTTTAGCAATTTGATCTATTGCTTCAGCTCTAGTTCTTTGACTAATTCCAATTGCTAAAGTGTGTTCATTTAAATTTAAAATGTCGCCGCCTTCAATATGATAATCATAATAACGATCATAATATCTTGGAGTATTTTTATAATCTGGATGATATGTAAAAATATATTCGGCATAAATCGTTTCTCTGTTTCTTGTAACTGAATACATTTTGTTTAAAGATATACCATTACCAATACTGGCAAAGTTATCTCTTGTAAAATAAAGATTTGGCATTGGTGCAGCTAAGAAATTTGTTTCATCAGTAACTAAGTCTACTAAAGATTTTTCTGTTTCTCTTTTTCGACGATTAATTTCTTTTACTTGAATTCCTTCCATTGTTTTTAAAACTAATTCTTTTGTGTTTTTAAAACTCATTAAATATTCATAAACTAAATCTTTATACTTAGGAGTACAAATACCTGCTTCTTTGATAAATTGTCTTATGAATTTTTCTTTAATTTCTGGACTTATATCCAAAACTTCTGTCATTAAATCTTCTAGATATACTACTTCGACACCATTACTTTTTAAGATTCTTGCAAACTCATCATGTTCTTCTTGAGCATCTTTTAAATAAGGAATATCATCAAAAAGCAATTCATGAAGAGTATCCGGTGTTAGATTTAAAAGTTCATTACCCGGACGATGTAATAAAACTTTACGTAATGGTTTAATTTCACTAGTCACATGAATATTATTCATTTTATCCTCTCCTTTTTAATGTTTTATTTTGCCTAAAAAACTTTGTAATCTTGCTGATTTAGGATGATTAAATATTTCATCTGGAGTTCCATCTTCAATAATTTTTCCTTCATCCATAAATATAACTCTTGTTGCAAATTCTTTAGCAAAATTTAATTCATGAGTAACCACCACCATGGTCATTCCTTTACTCGCTACCTCCATCATCAGATTTAAAACTTCATCTATCATCTCAGCATCTAGAGCACTTGTAGGTTCATCAAACAAAATAATATCAGGGTGCATCATTAATGTTCTTATAATTGCTACTCTTTGCTTTTGACCGCCCGATAAAGATGACGGATAAACATTCTCTTTATCTTCTAAATGAATTTGTTTTAAATAATTTTTAGCATTTTGATAAATTGTTTGTTTATCATCTATTTTTCTTGATAATGGCGCTAAAGTAATGTTTTCCAAAACTGTTAAATTTTCAAATAAATTAAAGCTTTGAAAAACCATTCCTACTTTATGGCGAATTTTTTTAAATTCATTTTTAGAGATATCATGATTCATAAACTGAATGCTACCTTGATAAGTCTCTAAACCATTAAGGCAGCGTAAGAATGTCGATTTGCCACTGCCAGAAGGTCCAATTATTACTACTCTTTCTCCTTTTTCAATATCCAAAGATATATCTTTTAAAATTTTGGCTTTTGTAAAGGTTTTAACAAGATGTCTAATTTTATACATAACGGTTCAACCTCTTTTCTCCAAAATGAATTAATTTTGTCAAAATAAATGTACATAATAAATATATAATTGCAGTAATAATTAAGGGAAAGAAATAATCATATGTACGTGAAGAAATAATATCTGATGCTTTAATTAATTCAACGATTCCAATATAACTTGCAACTGAAGTTTCTTTTAAAAGAGTAATTACTTCATTTCCTAATGCAGGAAAAATTTTGCCTATTGCTTGGGGAAAAACTATACTTCGCATCGTTTTAAAATAACTTAAGCCTAAAGTTTTAGCAGCTTCTTTTTGGCCTTTTGAAACGCCATCAAAGCCTGCTCGAATAATCTCCGCTACATAAGCGCCACTGTTAATTCCAAAAGTTAAGACACCAACTGTAATAATTGAAATGTCAACACTTCGAAAAACAACATAATACAAAATCATTAATTGTAAAAGCGTTGGAGTTCCTCTAATAATATAAACATAAATGTTTGCAATAGCATTTAAAAATGTTAATTTATTTGTTTCATTATGATAATCACGAATTATAGATATTACTGTAGCAATTATGAAGCCTAAAATGGCTGCGAAAAATGCAATTAATATGGTATTTTTAAATCCTTCTAAAAAATACATATATCGTTCATCATAAATTACACTTCGATAAAAGCGATTACCTAGATTGTCAAATTCAATTAATCCTATCATTTTAGCCTCTTATTCTGTATATTTTAGTATAAACTCATCAATTTTTCCTTCATTCATAAGTTTTGTTAAAACTTCATTAATTTTATTAAGTAATTCGGTATTTCCTTTTTTTACAACCATTCCATATTTATCTGTAAATAAAATACCATCCATTATTTTAAGTTCCGGATTAGAAGCAACTAATTCTTTGGCTGGAAGTTCATCCATTACTATACAGTCAGCTTTACCACTTTTAACATCTTCGGCTGCTGCTAAATATTTCTTTTGCGAAACAATTTCAGCATCTGGATAATTTTCTAATACGTATTGCTCACCAACAGTTCCTAATTGAACTGCAATTTTTTTGTTTTTTAATTCATCAAAATTATTAATTGAACTATCATTTCTAACTACTACAACTTGATTTGAAACGGCATATTCAATAGTAAAATCAACTTGTTCTTTTCTTTCTTCAGAAATACTTATACCAGCTGCTCCAAAATCAGCTTTACCGCTTTGAACCTCATTAATTATAAAATCAAAAGCTACATCTTTAACTTCTAGTTCTTTTCCCATAGCTTTAGCTATTTCTTTAGCTATTTCAATATCAACACCGACAATTTCACCATTTTCATAAAATTCATAAGGAGCAAACCCGGCTTCTGTTACCATAATAAGTAAATTATCTCTTTTCGAATTGCAGCCTGTAAGCAATAAAACACATAAAACCACAATAATACCAATACTAACCCTTCTCATTATATCCCCACCTATTATAAATAAATTGTATCATTTAAAAAAACGTTTGTAAATTCTATAAAGTAAAAATTGTAAAATTTAGAAAATTAAAAACAGTAAACTTTGCAATTTACTGTTCTTGATATTTTTTAATAACGTCATATTCATTATTTTTTTGACTATTAAATGCTTCTTCATATTCACTATTCATATCAGTTCCATATCCAACTAATACTTTATCACCAATAATAACGGTTGGTGTTCCTTCATTTTTTTTACCTAGAATTTCTAAAACATCATTCATTAAATTTTGATTTTCTTTATCTTTCCATGTTTCAAAAGAAAATATTTGATAATCATTTTGCCATTTATTTTTTATGCTTAATAAGTATTCTTTTAATTCTTCACAATGTGAACAACCATTACCCCAAAAAATGTAAATATTTTTTTTGTTATCTAAAAATGTAACATCAGAAATATGATCTTCTTTCAAAATAACTATTTTAGTCATGTTATCATGAATAACTAAACCAACTATTAATATAATAAATAAAACTAAAAATATTCCAAATGTTTTTAAAACTTTTGTATCCATAATTAAAACCTCACATACTGTTTTGTGTTATATAGTATACCATCAATTTTTAAATAAATCGAGTAATTTCCACTTAAACCTTCATTATTAATGTATTTTGTAACCATTAAGCCATTTTCATCTTCCTCTTCGGTAAATACATCAACACATAAAGCTGTATACGGTTTTTTACTAATTGGTACATCATAACTTTTCATTAAACCATTTTTATAAAGTAAAAGCTGAACATCTGTTCCTCTTAAAAATTGTCCTTTGAAAACTAAACGATCAACTTCTTTACTTAAACTTATTTTATGACTATCTTTTATTTCGTTATAATCTTTAGCACCTACTCCAAAGGAAACAAAGGTGTTATCAACTTCAGTTTTACCTAAAGAGCCTATTCTTTCTTGACCACCTAAACTAAATTCTTCATTACCATACAAGCTCATTTTTTCAACACGGTAATTATTAGTTGGTAATTTTATTTCAAAAATAACTTTGTCATTTAAAAGTTCTACTGTATCACTTGTTAAAGAAACTTCGCCTGTAGCAAAGCCTGCAGGTTGATTAGAAGGCTCACCATCAACAGAAACAATTCCACCTGAATGAACAATGTAATGATTTTTATCTAAATAATCAACATCAGAAATATATGGTGAGTAAAAACTACTTCCTCTTTCTTTACCATATTCCCAAACTTGTTCAATTGTCATAGTATCTGTATCAATTTTATACATTACTCCTCTTGTATAACTTTGGCTAGCTGGGACATATTCACTTTCAATTTTACTTTTATTATTTCCATTATCTAAAATGAAAACATACCCTTCTGGTGTAATCATTGCTGCATGTTGACTCCATTGCCATTCAAAATTGTCGCCAACTGGCGTAAAGAAATATTTTTGATATTCTTCGCTCCAATTTGTACTATCACCAATTATCCAATTAAGATTGCCTGTCTCATAATCTAGATTAATAACAGCGTCTTGGTGTCTTCCTGATAAAGTTATAGAATTTGTATTTTTATCGTACCAAACTGAATTGTTGTGGAACCAATCATATTGACTCCAGTTCTCACTTTTGCCATCTTCTTTATTTAAAATTTTAGTTAGATCAAAAGTTTTAACAATTTCTCCTGTTTCCCGATCCATTTCAACAACATAATCTTCAACTGTTCCTGAAGAAAAATTATCACTAGCAATTAAGAAATTACCATTTTCCATTTCAAAATAATCATGATGATAACCACCTGGCAAACTATATTCATGAACAATTTTGCCAAGTAAAGTCATTTCATACATTCCTGTCATATAATATGGCGAATTAACTAATCTTTCAGTACTAACAAGTAAATTACCGTTTTTTAAGCGATCAATTTTCCATAAAGCATAATTAGTTAAGTACCAGCGAACATCACCATTGATATCATATGCTACGGTATAACCTACACTTGATGGGGTATAAAAATATAAATCATTAGAAAGCTTTGTTTTATCAGCTTTAACACTTGTTGGTAAAATCATGTTGTCTGGTAACGCATCTGTTTTAATTTTTATGATTTTTTCTTTTCCATTAACTTTTATTGTAACTTCATTTTCATAGTTAGCATAAAGTCCATAAATTGGTAAATAATGTTCTTTAGCCTTTGTAAAAGTATGCGTAAAAGTACTATTTTTATCTTTTCCTTTGATTGTAACTTCAACTTCTTCATCTTCTTCAGTTTCAAAAATAACTAAAGCTGTTAAAGGTGAATTACCATATGGATTTAAAATTACATTAGGTTCATCAAAAGTGTACCCTTCAATTTTTAAATCTTTTTCAATCAAAATTTGTTCATCAATCATACTGACAATATTTTCTGTTTCAGTTTTATTTTGAGAAAATAAATCTAAAAACGCATACAAAAGTAATAATAAAACAACTACTACCAATAAAATAATACCAATTAACCTTTTTCTTTTTTTCATAAATTTTTCCTCCATGAAAAAATAATACTTTAAATTTTTCTAAAAAAAAAGAAACGTTAAGTTTAATTATACTAAACGCTTCGTTTACTTAGTGATTAACACAGCTTGTTAACTCAATTGGCACTATATAGGTTTCAACTTTATTTTCATTATTAATAGCATAAATAGCTATATGTAATTTACTATCGCTTAAATTTTTACAACTAATTTCTAAACTATCAATATGAAATTCAATTTGTTTTAAATAAGAATTTAAACTTTGACTTTTATCACTTTCAATAACACCTGATTCACCTATTTTTCTTTCAACATTTCCATCTTCTTCATAAAGTAAGCATTCTATTGATATATATTTTTCTTTTAAGTTATCTTCTCCTAAATAAACGATGTCGGAAATAAAAATTGAACTTTTTTCATCAGAATACGCCGCTACTCCTTTTATGGAAAATGAAGCATTATTTGAAACTAAATCTGAAAAAGCAAATTCTTCATTTTTTTTAAAAACAAATATAATTAGTAAAACAATTATTAAAATTATTAATATTCCTAAAATTATAAAAAAATAATTCTTTTTATTTGGCTTTTCTTCACCATTTAAAATAGTTTCTAAATCAACTTTAAATAATTCACTTATTCTTTTTAATATTTCTATATCTGGAATACCTCTTCCTGTTTCCCATTTAGAAACTGCTTGACTAGTAACTAATAATTTATTAGCTAATTCACTTTGAGTCAAATTATTTTTTTTACGTAAAAAGCAAATATAACTACCTATTTTTTGTGGATCCATTTTACACTACCTCTCAAAAAATACTAAAATTATTATACTAAAAAACATATTTTTACTCAAGTAATGTAAGTATTAAATTAAATTTTTTATAAACCAATCTGATATAGATTTGTTGTAGTACCCGTTCTATTTTATTAATGATAGTAAATTTTTTACTTAATTTAAATAAAGCAAATGATGTATAACAAACATTTTCGTTATTAATAAAATACAATTTTGTGTAAATATTATTATTTATGTGTTTTTAGGATTTTTTATTTATATTTTTTAGCTTTATTTTACAATTTTTTTAATAAAAAAATTACCATAGATTTACTATAGTAATTTAAAAAATACGTTAGTATCTAAATGACAAAATTAGTTAAAAGTCAAAAAATTTATTATGGTGTTAAAACAACGCGGAAACTACTATTGTCATATGCTTGACCATAAGTAATATTGAGTGCAAACAAGCCACTATCTAATCCATTGTAGCAATCATTTCCTCGTATAAACCATGGATAGCTTGAACTAACAAACCAAGCTAAATCTGTGTACCAACTTCCTATTTGTCTTGTTTGGGTTAAATATTTTATCGTATTAAACGGTCCCATTTCGCCCGTTGCATCGCCTAATATTCTTCGTTGATATTGTTTATCTGATGTAGAATAGGCATAAGTATCATAATATTTTGAGTTAGGAAAATCATAACCATTAGTTAATTCTGTTAATCCTGATGTGTTATTATCACATTTTGGACAACTGAATGTGCCATTAAAGCCTGAATTATTTAAACTACTTCTGCCACTTATTGGCTTATTATTTTGATCTAACATAACTCCCATGACGTATTCCCACGTTCCTCCACTCATATCATAGATACCTGTTATGTTATTTGTTGTACTGGCTAATACACTATTTGGATAGGCTGTATTGCAACTTCCATCATTACAATATCTATTACATTCTTCATTTGTTCCTGTATATCCACATGTGGGTTCATTATTGGCTGCATATCCTGTTATGTATGATGAATTGTTATTAATTCGGACACTTGCTTGAGAGCCATAAGTGCTGTGTTGTAAATAAGCAACGGCACCCCATTCTGTATTTTTCATCATATGACTTTCTAAATCTCTTTTGTAATCATATGAACTGTAAAAGGCATTGGCTACTTGAATATTTCGCCATGAACTTACATTTGGCTTTATTTGAATTGCATCACCATTTCTTATGTTGTCTCCACTTCCACCATTTCGACTTGTTTCAAATTTACCTACCCACATTCCATTTGTATTAAAGGCTGTAAATGCTGGATGTGTTAACCATTCACCTGTTCTTGTGCCATTACTTGTTGGTGTATCCTTATTTTCAAATTCCACTTCTATTGTTTGAACTGCGTTTTCGATTGTTGTTAGGTTTGGATAATTGCCATCATCAAAGATTTTATATTTATATCTTGGAATCCAGACAAAATAACTTTCTATTGCGTCTTCTGGTATTGTTGAACCATTTGTATAATTACTTGCTGTACTTTCATCTTTTAAAATAATTGCATTGGCCCAATTCTTTTTCTCATAGCTATACCATTCACTACTTAAGTCAGCTTTCTTTACTGTACCATCACTATCTATTGTTACTGGTATTAATTCATCTTTTATTATTGGATCTGTTCCATTCAATATTGCTTCACTGTATCCTCTTTTAAAATGTACGGTACATTTGGTTTTCGCAGTTGTCATATTTACTACTTTTATTGCCCACTCAATTGGATCAAATTCTACACTTGCACCATTAGTGCATGTTGTTTTTTCTGGATCAAATGAATAACCTTCACCCTTTTTTGGCATTGTTTTTGATACTTTTCCATCTATATAAAAAGCAAAATATAAATCACCTTGTTCTTGAACATTTCCATTTATAATGTTAAATTCATCATTTGTTTGAAAAGAAGCAAATGAGGTATATAAAAATACTCCTGTTATTAATAAAATACATGTTATTGTAAATATTATTATTCCAGTTTTTTTAGGATTTTTTGGCTTATATTTTTCTAATTTCATGATTTTCCTCTTTTCAAAAAAATTACCATAGCTTCGCTATAGTAATTTTATCATAAATGATTTATTGTTAACAAGTGTATTTATTTATAAAATCTTCCCATAATTTATCTTTATCAAGTGACTTTTGGTTATTTTTTCTTTTAGTTACAAAATCATCAAATGTGCCAATTACTTTGGCTGGATTTCCCGCAACCATCGTATTTGGAGGCACATCTTTTGTAACAACAGAACCTGCTGCAATAACAGCATTTGGCCCTACTCTTATATCACCAATTAAAGTAGAGTTACAACCTATAAAAACGTTATCCATAATTTCAATACAACTTTGTTCATAATTAAAGTTTCCTAAATTCAAGTTATTTAGTCCTAAATAAAAAATATCATGCGTTACAAAAGTAACATTACTTGTAACAATTATATTATTGTGAAATTTAATTAATTTTGGATCAGAAGGAATAAAGCGGGGTTGAAAAAAAACATTTTCTCCCATTTCTTTAAAAATATGATGCTTTTTTAAATATTTATTTCTTTTATCACTGTTAAGCATTAAGGCAATTTTTACTCTTTTTAATTGATTTTTAGTCCAAGATTTCATTTTCTTTTCCTTTCTTTTCATTCGTATTTAATCCAAATAATAACGCTACATAAGTTGATACCATAGGGCTTATTAAAACATGTCCACTGAAAAGTGATATTACAATTAATAGTATAAACATAAATTTATATAATAAAGCTAATTTTTTTTGTTTTAAAACATAGATAAAATAAATTATGTAAATAATAAAACCTATTAAGCCAATGCTGTAATATATATCAAATATATCTATTTCAATATCTTTTATTTTTAAAATTTCACTTCTCCCTAAACCAAATAAGATTACAGATGGTGAAGAATTAATATACTCTTGATGGACATTAGCTAAAAAGTCAAGTCTATTACTGTAAATAATATTATCAATATTTTTTATGGAAATTAAATCACTTATTGAATCAACGTTATAATAATTTAGTGATGTTATAATATTTTTATAAAAGTCAGTTTTAGGAATTATAAAAATAATCATTATTAAAATTAAAATTATTGTTGGTATAATTATTTTTATTTTGTTTTTTAAATGATAA
This sequence comes from uncultured Bacilli bacterium, assembly GCA_944364655.1. Lineage (GTDB taxonomy): Bacteria > Bacillota_I > Bacilli_A > RF39 > UBA660 > Ventrenecus. Next base: position 13,384 of record CALVWG010000014.1, read on the forward strand.
ATTAATTTTTTTCGATAATAATATAATAAAAATAAAATTATTAAAATAACACTAAAATACATGGTTTTTGTTCCTAGTAAAGATAGCATTAAAATTACTAAAATTAAATATCCTATCAAATAGTATTTGTTTTTTAATTCAATTAAATAAGTTAGTGCAATGGGAATAAGTAAAATAAAGACATTGGCTATTTCATTTCCAACATAAAAGTAAGATAAATATAAATCTTTATTAGGATATATTTCACTTATATTATGTCCTAATCCTAGGGGATACGGTATAAGATATATTAACAAATATAATATGGATATTATAGTAATCATTTTTCTATTAAGATATTGGCTTTTAAAATTTGCAAAAAATAGTATTAGAGTTGGTAAATAATATATTTTTATTAAATTAGTTATTTCTTGAATTAAAGAATTGTTATTTTGAATGTTAATAATTAAATAGATAATAGAAAATAAAATTATAATTGAAAATATTAGAATATTTTTTTTATTATTTTTTAAAAGATAATATATTGCATAAACTAAAAACGTTCCTTTTATTAGTAATCCAATGCTTAACCAATTATTCCAGGTGGCAATTGACGAAAATAAATCAATTATAGGCATAAATAATAAAAGGTAATAAATTAGTTTTTCTTTTTTTAACACATTACTTTTCCTTTCTTGTTAATTCAATTTTATTTTCTTTATTTTTTGCTTCATTTAAAAGTTCTTTTTTATAATTTAATAAATATTTTGTAAGAATAGCACTAAAAGATGCCCAAGAAAGACCACAGTAAGTTGCATATCCAGCTAGCATTTTCATTGCTATTTCATCACTATCTAAAAATTTTTTAAATGATAAATAAGTTACGCTGGCCCCCATTAATGATAAAACTGAACTAATACTTATTGATTTTTTAAAGAATCTTTATTTTGCATTTTTTTCACCTCTTGTCTTTATATTAACATTTAAATTATATAAAAAAAAGAAAAAACTATCTCTTTTTTTTCTTTTTTGCTTTTTTGGGTTCTTTATTAACTGTATTTTTTTTACTTTCATTGTCTAAAACTGTTTGTAAATCTTTTTTGTCTATAGAAATAGTTTTTTCATATTCATCAATCATTTTGGTAACATCATCCATTTTTTGGATTGCATCTTCTTTGGTAAAATTAGATAAAGATTTTTTATTTTCGATTTCTTTTTTATTTGTTTTTAATGTTTTGTCTTCGTTTGGTAATGGTAATTGTTTTTTATTTTTTTTAGATTTTTTTAATATTAAAATTGTTATAATTAATATAGCAAAAATAAGAGCTCCACCAAAACCTAAAATAGCTTTTTTGTATTTATCTAATTCTTCTTGATAACTATTTATCCAAGTTTCATTGTATTTAACATAAGAATTATTTTCTTTATCATAAATGTAGTAATTTTTTTGACCTGTTAAAATATCCATTGCATAAATTAAATAAGTATCGCCAGTTAATGATTTCAAACAGTCATAAGTTTGTTCATTTATGGTAATTTTAGTTTTAAGAAAGCCATTTTTTTCTTCTGTTATTGGTAATATATATAGTAATAATTGGTTAGATTTATTCTCGTTATAAAGTTCATAAGTACTTTTTTTAGCGTCATATATAGCAAAGTGTTGTTCTCCTTTGCTGTCTTTTACACTGACTAAAGTAAGCTTTGTAGTATCACTATAGAAGGCTGGAATATCAAAATCATTTATTTTAACTGTTGTTGCTTCATATGTTGAAGGTGCTTCGATATTTTTCATGTTTTTCATAATTGTATATTCTGAGTTACTTATTTTAATGTTAATAGGATTTTCATCTTTAACATTAACGGTTATTTTGTAAATTCTTTCTACACCAGTTTCACTTGTTACTTTTATTTCAAAAGTATTTGCTCCTTCATTAACTTCTACTTCACCTGTACCAGTTAAAGATGCATAAGAACTTGCGGCTGCAGCTTCTAAAGTAACTTTATCAACTGTTGGTGGAACGTCAACTGAATACTCCATTGTATCTTTATTAAATTCTGGTGTTAAAGTATATCCTGTTACACCTATACTTTTTAAATAATTGTTAGAATCTTTTTCACGAGCTGCTGTGACAGTTACAGTTTTAGATGAATTAATTGTAGTTGTTGATCCATCTTGACTTGTTGCATCGCCAGTTACAACGAAACCGATTGCCCCAACTCCTGTTGCTTTACAAGTAACTGTTAAATACTTAGTTGTATTAGCAGCATTTGATGTGGCATCCGCAAAAGCAGTTGTACAGCCACTTGTCGATCCACTACTTGATATTTTTACATTCCATGAAGCAACATTACTTAATTTTATAGTGGCACTTACAGAGGAATAAACTTCCACATAATTGGCACTTGTATAAAAGGTGTATGTTGGAGCGGCGTAAACTTTTTTAACGCCAATAAAGAAAATTGAAGAAAAAAGAAAAAGTTTTAATATTTTTTTCATTTTATAATCCTCGTATAATCAATCTTATAGAAATTATTAATCTATTTGATTGATTCTTTCTATTTATATTTTTGAGTTATAATAACTCTTGCCTGTGGATTTGTTTTTTTCATCCTACAGCTTTGACTGTTTA
>CALVWG010000015.1 GCA_944364655.1 uncultured Bacilli bacterium
TAGAAGCATTATATTGATTATCTTTATAAACAACATTGATAATATCACATTGCATATCCCGGTTACTTCTAGGATCAATAAATTCACCAAGTTCATTATCAGCTGTAATACTGCCATTTTGAATTAAGGTTTTAATATCAAAAACAAATTTATTTTGTTCACTAGCATAACTAATACTTTTAGCTAAAACTTCTTTTATTTTAGATTCATAGATACTTTCTTTAATACTATTACTTATGCCATTATATATTGGAATAGAAATTATCAAAACTATGGCAATAATTACAATTATTGCTAATAATTCTACTAAAGTAAATCCTTTTTTCATATTACTCACTACCCTAATAACATTATAACATAGAGATACATAAAAAACACCAAATTTAATTAACATAAATATTGTATATTTTTATTTTTAGAACAATTGTTTGACAATTTTCTTTTACTATGTTAAGATGATTACGGAGAGTGATTTCGATAATGATAGATACAAGCAATTTAACCAAAAAACAAGCAGAAGTTTTAGATTATATAAAAAAATACAGTGCAACTCATGGCTATCCTCCAGCAGTTAGAGAAATTGGCAAAGCTTTAGGTTTGTCTAGCCCAGCAACTGTTCAAGCTCATTTAAATAAATTAAAAGAAGCAGGCGTTATTAAAAATTCCAGCAATAAATTTAGAACTATTGAAATATTAGTTGATAATGAATATTTAAATCAAGAAGAAGATGTTATCAAAGTTCCATTATTAGGTAAAATAACAGCCGGAAACCCAATAGAAGCTATTGAAAGACCTGATGAATATTTTGATTTACCGGCATCATTAATTCCTCAAAATGAAACTATATTTACTTTAGAAGTAAGTGGTGAATCAATGATTAAAAAAGGAATTTTTGATGGTGATTATGTTATAGTCAAAAAGCAAAATGTTGCTCGTAACGGCGATATTGTAGTTGCCATGACACCAGAAAACGAAGTCACTTTAAAAACTTTTTATAAAGAAGAAGATCATATAAGATTACAACCAGAAAATGATACAATGAGTCCTTTTATTTTTCAAAACGTAACTATTTTAGGAAAAGCCATTGGTCTATTTAGAAAATTTTAAAATCAAAATTATTTTAAAAATATTACATTATATAAAAGTGCTAATAATTTTATAAATTAGCACTTTTTATTTTTTTAAAATTGCAATAAAAAAAGAAAGATAAAATCCTTCTTAATTGAAAAAAACAATATATATTAAAAACAACAAATAGATTACAAATGTAATTAATCCGTTTATTCTATCTTGTCTATCTTCTCTTTTTTGAACACCTAAAGCCATTGAAATTAAAAGCCCGCCAATTAAACCTCCTAAATGAGCTGCATTATCAATGCCACTTATCATAAACCCTAAAAGCAAATTAATTATAATTAAAGGAATTATCTGATTTTTTAAAACACTTCCTAAATATAAACGATAATGATAGCCAAAATAAACTAACGCCCCTAACAATCCAAAAATTGCTCCTGAAGCCCCTACGCTTATAGAGTTAAAATTAATTGCACAACTCATTAAACTAGCACAAATCATGCTGCCAAAATAAATAGCTAAAAATTTCCATTTACCGACAAAATTTTCAACCTGAGTTCCAATAATATACAAAGCATACATATTAAACAATAAATGAAGAATACCACCGTGTAAAAATCCGCCACTAATCAAACGCCAAAATTCTCCACTTTTAACTAAAATAGGATTTACCGCACCAAATTTTAACAAATTTAAAGCATCTAAATTTGCATTTGTCATTGCAAAAACTATAAAGAAAATTAAAACATTTATTGCAATCAAAACATTAGTTACTACTATTTTTTTTGGTTTAAAAATACTTTCATAAATTTTATTTTCTCGATCTGTTTTCTTATTGATATCATTAGTAACATCAATCATTAAATCTAATCCCTTTTCGTTTAAAAGCATTTTATGATTAATGTCAGGAAACATTTTTAAAACAGGTTTAGCCTTAATTAAAGCTCCCGTCTTTAAGGCAACCGATTCAATATTTTTACTTTCTTCCAAATTAACATTTTCATTTACATCTAATAAAATATTTAAAGCATTCATTGACCAAGATAAAGTTTTTCTTTTTACTTGGCGCATAACATTATTAAGTTTTAATATATCAAATTCATATTGTTCTTTATTATGAATATAATTTGCATTGATTCTAATAATTTTATAAGGTCCATCTTGATTTTGAAGCCAAATTTCATCTTTAACCCCATTAACAACAATTGGACTATAATTTTCTTCAGTGATAAAATAATGAACTAAACGCATTATCATTTCATCTTTTTTATTCATTGTCACTGCCATAATCAAAACCTCCACGAATATTATTATAGCTTAAAACATAAAATTAGTAAAGAAGGTGACATATGACTATTTTACTAATCTTATTATTAATTACTTTACTAATGACTTTAATTCCTGTTATTAAAACATTTTTAGAAAAAGAAGATTTAAATAATTTATTATTTCTTGTATTTTCTAATGCTGTTTTTATTTTGTCAACCTTAATCTTTGGCTTTCATTTAAAAGAAGTATTCTTAACTGTTTGCTCTTCTTTTTTCTTGACTTGCTATAGTATGTTTTTAATTTTAGAGTTAAAAAAAGAAAATAAAAAAATTAATATTTTAGAAGTTCCATACTTTCTTTTTACATTATCTTTATTTTCCTTTTTCTTCTATAAATTTTTAATCCAAGTTATTTAAAAAATCTTGAAATTCTTTTGGTAAATCCACTTTAAAATGCAAATGTTTTTTGGTTAAAGGACTTTCAAAATCTATTTCACTAGAATGTAAAAATTGACCAAAATTAGTGGCTGATTTAGAGTTATAAACAGGATCATTAACAACAGGATAACATATATAAGCCATATGAACTCTAATTTGATGTGTTCTTCCTGTTTCTAACATGCATTTAACTAACGTATAATCATGATATCTTTTTAAAACATCTACATGAGTAACCGCATTTTTACTATTTTGATCTGTAACCATCATTTTTTTTCTATTTACTTTATCTCGCCCTATAGGAGCATCAATTGTAATATGATTATGTTTCAAAACACCTTTAACTAAGGCAATATAGGTTCTTTTTACTCTTTTATTAGCAAAATCATCAGCTAAAATAGCATGGGCTTTATTATTCTTAGCAACTAATATTAAACCAGATGTATCTTTATCAATTCGATGAACTATTCCAGGTCGAAATTCACCATTACAATCACTTAAATTATTAGTATAATAAAGTAATGCATTTACTAAAGTATGATTAAAATTACCACTACCGGGATGAACAACCATTCCTGATGGTTTATTAATTAATATAACATCGTCATCTTCATAGACAATATCTAAAGGTATGTTTTCCGGTAACATATCAATTTTTTCATCGAGTTCTTTAGTAATAGTAATCTGATCATTTAATTTAACTAGGTAAGAAGGCTTAACAGCATTTCCATTTACTAAAACTAATTTTTGATCTAATAATTTTTTCACATAAGCTCTTGTATAATCAAATTCTTCACTTAAATATTTATCAATTCTAATATCCGCATTTTCTAAAACCACTTTATTTTTCATTAATTCTTTCCTCTTTCCAAATATTTATTATTAATAATAATGCTCCTAAAACTATAAAAATATCAGCACAGTTAAAAACAGGAAATGCATATCCAAAAATATTAAAACTAAAAAAATCTTTAACATAACCAAAGACAATTCGATCTATTAAATTACCCATTATTCCAGCATATAATAAAGATGTTGCCCAAAGCTTTAATTTACTTTCTTTGATAGTTTGTTTAATAACGGTAAGAAAAACTAAACAAATTAAACTTATAATTATTAAAATAATCGTTTGATTATTTAATATAGACCAAGCAGCCCCTTTATTATGCACATAATCTAAAACAAAAAAATTTTGAATAATTGTTAAAGGTCCATTTTGCAAAGTAGTTTCCAAACCATATTTTACTAATTCTTCAAAAACGAATAATATACTAATTAAAAATATTTCTTTCTTTTTCATAAATATCCCTTAATAATTATATCAAAATTAAACTAATTCTTCATAAATTTCTTTAACTAATTGTAAATTTTCTTGATTTTCTAATTTTGCTAACCCTTCTTCAGTTGCCAAAAAATCACTTAATTGTTCTTCTAAAAAAGATACTTTACTCTTTATGGTATATTGATAATTTTTAATATTATGTAACAAAAAAGCTAATGTTTCATTTAAAGGAATAGTATTTTCATTATTTCCATCTAATTTATAAACTAATTGTTCGTTTTCTAAAGTTAAATCCAAATAAACTTTTTCTAAACATTTTTTAGGTAATGAAACATCATTTTTATAAAGAATCATATCTCCATGACTAAATTCTAATTCAAAATCAATTAATTCTTCATAAGGTAATTGAATTTTAATTGCATAAATTGTTTTTAGAGCAGACAAGTTTAAACATATATCTTCAAAACTAGGAATTCCCGCGAAAACAAAAAGATTTCCTCTTCTATCACTTTCTTTTTCATTCAAAAAAGCATCAACAGTTCTTTCATTAGAAATAAAATATAGTCCTTCATTATAAGCTTTTTTAATAATTTCTCTAGAAAGCAAAAAAGGATCTTGAAAAGGATTCTCTCCAAACATAAATTTTAAAAGATAGCTAGTTAAAACAATTTGTACATTCATATAGGCCACTCTCTTCTATGCTATATACATAAGTATAACCCAAAAACGGCCAAAACACAACTAAGAAGGCGTATTAATAGACTTGATCAATTAAAATAACATCTGTTCCTATTTTTTTAATTTGATTAATTGTCACATTAATCTCACCGCTAGATTTCCAAAAGCGCCAAAATTTATGATCCATAACCACAAAAAATTCAATAATTCCCTTTTCATTGACTTGAGCATCTATAATTCTTCCAAGTCTTTTACCAGTATCAATATTAATAATATCTTTTCTTTGCAAATCAGACAAATTCATTATATCACCTATTAAATTTTATGTTTTTTTAAACAAAAAAAGACAAAAGATTATCTTTTATCTATTAATTTTTTTAAACCTTGATAAGGAAGATAAGCACAGGTTTTACGATGTCCTTGTCTTACGATTTCTTTAAAAACGATAGCTTCTTTTAACTCTTCCAAATTAAAGTCTTTACCATTAACCATATTATCAAAATTTTTAATATATTCTACTATTTCCGAAACTGTTTTATTTAAACAATTTTTTAAAAGAATAGAACAAGAAGATGTAGCAATTGCACAAGCTTCCCCGTTAAAATAAGCATCTTTTAATATATTATTTTCAAATTTAACATAAATATTTAAATGATCAATGCATGAATCACTTTTTGTTTCAATTTTTTGATAATTTAAATCCGGATTAAAATCTTTTTTATAGGGAGAAGAGGTATAGTGATTCATTATTATATTTCTATTATCCATTAAAGCATTTCCTCAACAATCTTTTCTTTATTACTTAATAATTCTACTAAACTATCGATATCACTTTCAGTGTTATAAAAATATAGGCTTATTCTCAAACTATTTAAAACGCCTGTTTCTTGATTTAATATTTTAGCACAATGATTACCTGCTCGAACACATACTTTATATTTGTTTAAATAGTATGCCACGTCCTGACTAAATACGCCATCTACATTAAAAGATATTATTCCACTATCTGATTCAATATTTATTATATCTAAATAAGGAATGTTTATCAGTTTTTCAATAGCGTAACGTCTTAATTTCTTTTCATAAGCTTCAATTTTTTTCATACCAATACTATCTAAATATTTTATTGCTTGTCCAAGACCAATAGCCCCAGCAATATTTGGCGTTCCAGCTTCAAGTCTTGTAGGTAATTCTTTTAAATAAATTTCATTTGGATTATCAAAAGATTCATTCATTCCACCACCATAATTTTGAGGTTCCATTTCTTCTAACAATTCTTTTTTACCATATAAAACTCCAATGCCTGTAGGGCCACACATTTTATGCCCAGAAAAAGCCAAAAAATCAACATCTAAATCTATTACATCAGTTTTACGATGCGGAACTGATTGTGCCCCATCCATAACAACAAATATATTATTTTGATGAGCAAATTCGCAAATTTCTTTAATTGGTCTTTCATCACCTATTACATTTGTTATACTAGCTAAAGAAATTACTTTTGTTTTTGGTGTCACTGCCTTTTTAACATTTTCTAAAGTAACATAATGATTATCATCTAAAGGAATATAGTTTATTTTAGCTTGTTTTTCGTTAACTAATCTAAACCAAGGCAAAACATTTGAAGCATGCTCAGTTTGTGTAATTAAAATTTCATCGTCAGGTTCTATAAATTTTCCAAAAAAACCATTAGCGATCATATTTAATGATTCAGTTGCCCCACTTGTAAAGATAATTTCTTCTTTAAATCGAGCATTAATAAATTTTCTAACAATTTCTCTAGAATTTTCATATTCTTGATCAACTTTATAAGAAATATCATAATCTCCACGATGAGCATTAGCCGAATATTTCGTATAATATTCCGTAATTTTATCGATAACACATTGTGGTTTAAATGTAGTCGCACCATTATCTAAATAAATTAAATCCTCTCTTAACATAGGGAAGTCTTCAATATTCATCAACTCACTCCTTTCTTTTAAATTTCCTGTGCTCATTACTAATGTATTCAAATTTTCATCTTTTGCATATAATATAAACCCAAAAAAAGAAAAAACATCATGGTTATTTTAACACAGGATGTTTCTTTTTCATAGTCATAATATTTTCTAATTAAACTTATAAATTTTATGAGCAATTCGATATCCTAAAACAGCAATATTTCTAGGTAAACATGTAGCCCCTGATAAACTAAGACGACAAGTTTTATATAATTTTTTGTTTTTCTCTTTTAAGTATTGCCATAATTCTTTACGTTTATGTTGATTTTCATCAGTATTTGACACTTGTAAAAGAATAGAAGATACGCTCATCATTATATCAATATAATGAATTAAATATTTAGCACATTTTTTATTAGATTCCCAGTAATCATAAGGGTTAAAAAAGTCAATCATTGTTTTTGTAATAAATATTTGTTGATCAATCCTTTTTATCATAACTTGTTCATTTACTGATTGATCACTACGCCCAATAAAATAACGATAAAAATCTACATTTAAATAATACATATTTTTAATAAATGGTAAAGGATAATAAACAAAAATATTATCAACATAAAATGTTTTTTCTGGTAATTTCAAACCAATTTCTTTTAAAAATGCCGTTCGATATATAACAGAATGCATTAATAAATAAGCATCTTTTCTAAATTTACCAACATCATCCCAAGTAAATATTCTATTCTCAGGCAAAGTCTTAGTATATCTTATAACTTTTTGCTCGCCTTCTCTTTCATAAACATAATTTACAACCATCATATCAATTAGAGTTTTATCATGATGTAATTTTTTTAAAGTATCCAAAACTTTTTTTAAAGCTTCTTCATTAACCCAATCATCAGAGTCAACTACTTTATAATATAAACCAGTTGCCAATTCTAAGCCTTTATTAACGCCTGACCCATGACCACCATTTTCTTTATGAACAGCTTTGACAATATTTGGATATTCTTTTTGATATCGATCAGCAATCTCTCCAGTTTTATCAGTTGAACCATCATCAATTAAAATTATTTCAACATCATCTTTACCTGTTAAAAGGGTTTTTATACAATGTTCCATGTAACTTTCAGAATTATAACATGGAACAGCAAAAGTAATATATTTCATAAAATCTCTCTTTCTATACTTTAATTATAATAAGAAATAATCGAACTTGCAATATTTTGTCCTATTTCTTCTAAATTTTGAACAATCCAAACAGCGTCATCATAATTATCGTGAAACGCTACTTCTATTAAGGCTCCATTATTTACATAATTATCATTTACCTCTCCTAATGAACCCCGAGCATATTTAATTTGACGATTATACAAAGGATTTGTATTACCATCATAAATTTGCCATAAATTATTATATATATTAGTGGCAATTGATAACGAAGGAGAAGTTTCATCGTCTACATGTATTTCAATACCTCTAGCACTATGAGATGCTGAGCCATTTGAATGAATGGCAAAATGAAAGTCAGCCCTAACACTATTACTAAAACTATTCCAAGCATTGATATCTCCTGCTGGATTATTACGATAAACAATAAATCCAGCTTCTTTTAATTTAACTTCAATAACATCAGCCAAACGATTCATCATCTGTTTTTCAGTTGTATAACCTGAATCTTTTGCTCCATAATTATCATATTGATTTGAAGGACTTAAATAAATAACTGGCGTTTTATCCATAATTTGAAAATCATATGTATTAATAGCTGAATCAAACCTATTATTACTTACTGCAAAAGTTTTTATTAAAGTATTATTATTAATAATAATTGGTTCACTATATACATTACTATTAATGGTTGGAATAGTTCCATCAGTCGTATAATAAATAGTCGCATCTTCAGTTAAAGTTGCTAGTTCAATTGGTGTATTAGCTTTAATAAACGTTGGATTATGACTAACATAAACTGGTTTAGTTGTTTCTTTTTTACTTACATTTAAATTAAAACTTGCCTGCTCTGCTATTTCGATATAATCTTCATAAACAGCTTCTAAAATAACTTTATAATTAGTATTTTCCATAAATTTATTTGCTTGAATGGTAAACTTATTATCAACCGGAAAAACTTCTTCTCGACTTAATAATTCGTCATCTTTATAAAGATTTAAATAAAAATGATTAGCGTTCGTTCCGCCTTCATAATTAACAGTAACATCATTCCATCTCGTGTTAAAAGTTTCTGGTGGTGATATTATTTTTATTTTACCAACAATTGGTGTATTTAAATAAAAATTAAAAGTGCTTAATTTTCTATCATTTGCATTATACAAAATTGCTTTTAAACAACCAGAATAATCTTTGATTTTATCATAAGGAACTACTACTTCATTATTAACTTCATTTGTTTCATATAATAATTTCTTTTCATAATAAATTTTAACTTTATAAACTTCATTAGCATTATAACCATTTATTTTTAATATTAAATCACTATTATTTGTCACTAAATGACTTTGTCCTTTTTCAAAACTAGGATCATCATAAACATAATTATAAGAATTATTGCTTTCTTTTTCTTCATTATTTTTATTAAAAGCAACAACTTTTATTTCTAACTCATCATTATGATCAGCTTCTAAATTATCTAAAACAATTTGATTAGTATCTTCTACTTTTTCATAAATAACTTTATTATTTTTTTTAATCAGAACTTCATATTTAGTCGCGTTATTTGAAGGAGTAACATTTAAAGTTAAAAACTTTTCAGTTTCAACTACATTTTCAATAGTAAAATTTCCTAACTTTGGATATAAATAATTTACATACCCAATTACAAAAAAAGTAATATTTAAAACAATTAAAAATAGAACAAAAATAACCATTTTATTTTTAAAATACTTTTTCATACTAACTAACTCCTACTTTATAAGTATACTAAAAAATTAAACATTTGGAAATTCTTTTGTAAGATTTAGTCAAAAAAAGTAAATAAAATTTTCATTTATTTACTTTTGCTTTAAAGATTTAAACATTTTTCGCCATAATTTTGATGATGAATAATTTAAAATTCCAACTTTATATATTCTTAATCCATAATGGAAAATTAACCAGGTAAATAAAGCCATTATTACTGTAGCAATAATCATTTCAATTATTGTTATTTGCCCAATCATATACAATACTGGCGATAATAAGAAAGAAAGCATTGGTATAAATGAAGCAATTTTTATAAAAATTGAACCATCAAATTGCACTGCCATAATAGCTAAATAATAGCCAACCATGATGATTAACATAATTGGGGTTTGTAATTGCTGAAAGTCTTCAATACTAGTAGTCATTGATGCAAGAACACCCGCTACAATTGCATAAGCAATAAAAGATAAGATAAACAAAATCAAAATTACTGGTAATCCTTCTAACAATAAAGAAAAAACGCCAGTATCTTTAACCATTTGTAATATTTCATTTAAACCACTAGTAACTTCACCACTAACAGTGCCTAATCCAACACCACCAATCATATTTCTAATAATTAAAGCGATTCCTCCGTAAAGAATAATTAACAAACCTTGTATGACAACGAAAGCTGTTGATGCAAATATTTTTGATAAAAAGTGAATTTTTGGAGGCACATTAGAAATAATAATTTCCATACTTCTTGTTGATTTTTCATCATTAACTTCCGCCCCAATCATTTGCACAAGCATAATAATTAAGAAAAAGCATGGCAAAATAAATACAATCATAACACCAGCTGAAATAATATCTTTTCCTTCTTGATTTTCAACATCTGGATTTGTTAAAACGGTAGTAACTTCTACTGGTGAAGTTAAAGCAAGAATTTGTTCATTAGTTAAACCACTTTCTAGTGCTGCAACACTAGATTTAACATTATTAATAGAAGATGAAATTAACTGAGTTGTCACCGTTCCTACTTCATCATAAGAAATAATCTCTGCTTTTATATAATTTTGTTCATCTGGCATAATATGCACGATTATTTGATCATCTTTTTCTTTAATATCTTCTTTTAATTCAGCAATATCTTTATCTGTTTTTTCTAACTTAAAATTTTTTGATTCACCAACCATATTACTTGTTTCTTCAAAAGTCGGAACAAAACTATCATAAATATTTACTTCATCTTTAATAGATATAGTAATTTCATCTTTAAAATCCCCACCAAAAAAAGAAATTATTCTATCAATATTTGTTATTAAAACAAACAAAACTAATAACAAAATATTAACTCCTTTGAACCATTTAGTTTTAATTTTTTTATCTAAACTTTGCTTAGTTAAAAATTTAAGTTTATTTTTCATAAGCTTCACCTACTTTACTTAAAAATATTTCATTTAAAGTTGGATCTTCTACTCTAAATTCTGTAATATCATGACCTTTTTTAACAACTTCAAAAACATTTTCAATATAAGAATCATCTAAAATTTTAACTATTGTTTCATCGGCATTAACTAAAACTTCACTAACTCCATTAGTTTTTTTCAATTCATCAATGTCTACATTACCTTTTAAATGAATATTTTTTTTACGATAATCTTTTTTTATTTGTTTTAACTCACCTTCTAAAACACTTTTTCCTTTAACTAAAATAACTAAATTTTCACAAAACATTTCTACATGTTCCATTCGATGAGATGAAAAAATAATACTACTTCCCCTTTTTTTAAATTCTTTAATCGCATCCATAAACATTTCAACATTAATAGGATCTAAGCCTGAAAAAGGCTCATCTAAAATTAACAATTTAGGATTATTAATAACCGCTGAAATAAATTGAACTTTTTGTTGATTTCCTTTAGATAATTCTTTTATTTTTCGATCTTTATACTCTTTTATATGAAATCTTTCCAACCATTCATCCAATCTTTTTAATATTTCTTTTTCTTTCATTCCTTTTAAAATACCATAATAAATAATCTGTTCTTTAACGGTTAATTTAGTTAATAAACTTCTTTCCTCA
>CALVWG010000016.1 GCA_944364655.1 uncultured Bacilli bacterium
ATAGCAGAAAGGGTTATATATATAGAAGATAAACATTTGATTTCTTATTTAGGTAATTATGATTATTATAAGGAGCATAAGAAATAAAGGAAAGAAGGTTTTAATTATGATGGCATGGATAGATGTGGAAAATTCACATACAAAAAAAGTTATTACGTATGAAGTACCTTTAATAAAATTTGAAGATTATAAAGAAGTTATATTTGATATATCAAATTTAACAAATGATGATTTTGATGTGTTAAGGATTGCAATTGATACTTCTAAAGATACTAGTTATACTGATATTGAGCTCTTTTATACAGATCAAGATAAGTATCCAAATTACGGACCTGATTATAAATTTGAAATAGACGGTAATAAATTAGTAGGAAAGTATGTTAGGCCAAAATGGTTAGATGAAAGGAGGGATAGAAATGACAAAAAAGCGTGAATTTTGGGATGGTAACATTAGTGAAGCACGAGAAAAAGACAAATATAAGTTATCAGAAGAATATATTGAAGGTAATCGTGAATATGAAAATGGTACTTATGGGCAAAGTGAATATACAGTAAGGCCACGTAGCGATGGAACATCTGATGTTTATATTAAATCTGATTCTGCAGATGGTCATTGTCATTATCATATAGATAGTGATGGTAATATATTAGACTATTATCATGAATTTATTTCAAAATTAAATGATGCAGAACAAGAAATGCTAAAGAGTTTGTCAATTGAAGATTTGACTAGTTTAGTTTCTGAATTTTTAATATGTGATGAAAATTCAAAACCAAAAGTGAAACAAATGAAGTTAAGATGATAAATGTTATCACAACAAGAATGGTGTGCTACATATGAATACACTATTCTTGTTTATTTTTAAGAAGGTATTTTATTTAAGTTAGAATGTGATGTGTTTTTCTATCGTGATAGAAATGATTTGGAATGCGTTGCAATAGTTCATTTACGTGATGGCAGATGGGGTACGATAGAAATTAAACTTGGCTCTAAGGAATCTATAGAGGTAGCTGCTAAAAATTTACTTAAATTTGTCAATATTGTCGATACTGATGAAATGAATAAGCCTTCGTTTTTAATGGTACTTACAGCTACAAAATATGCATATAGAATAGATGATGGGTATATGTAGTACCAATAACTTGTTTAAAAAATTAATTAACAAAGTTTTTGAAAAAATAATTGTAAGGGCATTGACAATTATTTTTTTGTGTAATAAAATGTACTACGGTGATGAGGTAAAGATCGAGGTGATATAGGTGGAATCGGGAATTTTTTTTGAACTAAAAACGCTTGAACAGGAGATTTTTCGGACGTTTTTTAATTTGGATGATGTCAGTAAAATAAAAAGACCTTCACCAACACAAATGAGAATTATCGCTTATATATTGAATCATAAGGATACAGATGTTTATCAAAGAGATTTAGAGGGAGTGTTAAATCTTCGAAGAGCAACAGTATCTGAGGTTCTACGAACGATGGAGAAGAATGGTCTTATTTCGAGAGTGGTCAGTGAAAGTGACACGAGAGTTAAGAAGATTATTTTGGAGAAAAAAACAAATGAAATTTTCCAAAGTAAGAGAAAGACATTTGAAGAAATTGAAAAAACTTTAGAAAAAAATATTTCCAAAGAAGATTTAAATAATTTTAAAAAAGTAATTAAACAAATGATTAGTAATATTGAATATACTAAAGAGGAAAGGAAGAGTATATGATAGAACTTTTAAAAAGACTAGATAAAAAAGATATTATATATGCAATTATATGTATTGTTTTTATTGTACTGCAAGTTTGGCTCGATTTAAAAATGCCAGATTATATGTCAGAAATAACTGTTTTAGTTCAAACTGAAGGCAGTAAGATGCAAGATATTTTAATAAATGGTGGGTACATGGTTTTATGTGCTTTAGGTAGTTTTGCATTTGCAGTTATTGCTGGTTATTTAGCTGCAACTATTTCTTCTAATTTCTCAAAGAATTTAAGAAAAGAAATTTTCGATAAAGTAGAGAGTATCGATACAGAAGAAGTAAAGCAATTTTCAACTAGTAGTTTAATTACAAGAACAACTAACGATGTTACTCAAGTTGAAATGCTTATCGCAATTGGACTTCAGCTTTTAATTAAGGCACCAATTACGGCAGTTTGGGCGGTTACAAAGATTTTAAATAAGAGCTGGCAATGGAGTGCTTTAACAGGTGTTGCCGTAGTTATTTTACTTTCTGTAATAATTACTCTTATGATAATTGTTATTCCAAGATTTAAAAGGGTTCAAAAACTTATCGATAAGTTAAATAGAGTTACAAGAGAAAATTTAACTGGTATTAGGGTTGTTAGGGCTTTTAATGCGGAAGATTATCAAGAAGAGAAGTTTAACAAAGTAAATACAGATTTAACAGATTTACAACTTTACGATCAAAAGAAATTTGCGATTATGTCACCGGTTATGTACATGATAATGTACTGTCTCACTTTGGCTATTTACTTCGTCGGAGCTTATTTAATCGAAAATTCAGTGATGGCTGATAAGATAGAGATATTTGGTAATATGGTTGTATTTAGTTCTTATGCAATGCAAGTTATTATGTCTTTTTTAA
>CALVWG010000017.1 GCA_944364655.1 uncultured Bacilli bacterium
TTTTATATTTTACACTATTTTTCATTAAATTTCAAATTATCAATATCAAAAAACGCCTTTATTATAGACGTTTCTCTTACATTTTAATTTCATATTATGAAACTGGAATTTACTTTTTCAATTCACGAAAGTTATCATTTGTTAATTTTTTTAATAAATTTAAATGAGGGATAAATATGTTTGATTCTAATTTTCCGCCTAATTTAGATCCGCAATCATTTGCATTATTAGGAGTAGCAGTTGCTGTTTGTTGTTTAGGTGATTTAAATGCTAATGAGCAAAATAGTGTTGGTAACTGGTTTGAATTAGTTGGACAATATATTTTAACCCATGCTGCGCAACAGCAATTAATTGAATCCCGAATTGAAAAATTTAATATAAATATTAATAGTAAAAAGTCAAAATCAGGAAAGGGACCATTTGTAAATGGTAATAAAAGTAATCAAACTCAACGTGATGAAGTTGATTTAATTTTAACTACTTTAAAAAAAATGCAAAATGAATTAGAAAAAATGAAAAATAATAATTAGTTTGGATTGTAAATTATAATTTTTTTTAGGTATGAAATAATTTCATTTTCGCTTTCTTTCATACCTCTTTTAAACCATTCATTTATAATAGCAAAAACTCCATATACATAAAAATTAGCTAGATAATTAGTTGGGATAGGGCTATCATTTATGTTTTTTTCGACATCTTTAATAAACATTTCGATAAATATATTAGTGCATAAGTTATCTACATCGTTGGTTAGTAGTTGCTGATAAAGATTTTTATGTTGTTTAATATTTTGCATATATAATTTGGCTAATTCCGTATAATAATCAATTATATTATTTGTTGTTGGTAACTTTGATAGCATTTCTTTTTGAATATTTAAAATTGTATATTTTAATAAATCATATTTATCTTTAAAATGATTATAAAAGGTTGTTTTATGTACCATTGCTAAATCACATATTTCGGTTAGTTTTATTTCATTAATTGGTTTTTCTTCAAGTAATTTAATTAAAGACTCCATTAATAATTTGTGTGTTTTTTTGATTCTTAAATCCATACTTATCACCATTTAAATTATAGCATAATTATACATTGGTATATTAAATATATAATGTACATTTTTTTAAAAAAGTATATTATTTATATATTTTATAAAAATTGTAGCTATTATTTTAAAATATAATTCAATATAATCTAGAGCGGGTGATTAAATTGAAGGAAAAAAAGAAAAAAAATTTTTTTATTAAATTAGGAGATTTTATAGTCGATTTTCGATATTTCTTCTTATTTATATTTTTAATAGTTGGTACTATTTGTGCATTTAATTTAAAAAATGTTCAAATCAATTATGATATTACATCTTATTTAGGAAGTGATACTGATACTAAAAAAGGTTTGGAAATAATGAAAAATGAATTTGGTGATTTAAATGAATATCAGATTTTAATTACCAATATAGAATATGATGATGCATTAAATTTAAAAAATGATTTATTAACTATTGAACAAATTAATAGTGTTTCATTTGATTCTTCTAATAATTATTATAAGGATAATAATGCTTTATTTGTTTTAGAACTTGATGATGTTTCGGAGGAAGAAAATGAGAAAATAGTTAGTTTAATTAAGGAAAAAGTTAGTAATTATGAATATTACATTTATATGGCTAATGTTGATGAAACAGTTGCAGGAATGGATATTATCTTATTAATTGCAGTAATAATTATTGTTATAGTTTTATTACTTACAACAAAATCATATTTTCAAATAGTATTAGCTTTTCTAGTTTTTGGAATTTCTATTTTATTAAATATGGGAAGCAACTTTATATTTAAAGAAATTTCTTATATAACTAATTCAATTGCTATAATTTTACAATTAGGCTTATCTTTAGATTATTTTATTATTTTTATGAATCATTATATGAAAGAGAAAAATGATACAAATGATTTAATTTTGGCGGTAAAAAAGACAGTTACTAAATCAGCTCTTGAAATAAGTTCTAGTTCTTTAACAACAATTGCTGGATTATTGGCTTTAGTTTTTATGCAATTAAAAATTGGAGCAGATATAGGACTAGTTTTAGCTAAAGGGATTATAAGTAGTTTGTTAACTGTTATTTGTCTTTTACCATTTTTAGTAATATTTTTTAATAAAATTATTACTAAAACAGAACATAAAACTAGAGATTTGAATATTTCAAAATTAGCTAATTGGATAGTTAGATCGCGTAAAATTATTTTACCTATATTTTTAATTTTGGTAATTGGAAGTTGTATTTTAGTTCCAAGTTATAAATATGTTTATAATATATATTCTGTTAATTCATTTAACAAAAATGATAATCAAGTTGCTTTAGAGAAAATTGAAAACATTTTTGGAAATAATAATACGTTAGTAGTATTAGTAGAAAATTCTACAAAAGACTATTCTAAAGAATTAGAACTTAGTAATTTATTATTAGAAAATGATAATATTGCTGAAGTTACATCTTTAGGAAATTATAGTGTTCAAGATAATATTTATTTAGGAACATCTTTAAATTATCAAGAATTTGCTAAAATGTTACAATTAAATAATGATTTAGCACTTAAACTATATAATTTTTATTTACAAACTAATAATATAAATGAAAATGCTATGACTTATAAGATTACAGTTATTGATTTATTAAATTTTTTACATACTTATAGTGATGAATTAAAATTAAATACAGAAATGAAAACATTAGTTGATAATTATTCTAATAGTCTTGATTCTGCTATGCCTTTACTTGAAAGTTCAAATTATTCTAGATTTATTTTAAATTTGAAAACTCCAATTGAAGGAAATGAAAGTTATGAATTAATTGATGAAATTAAAAGTGTTACCCAAGGTTATTATGATAATGTTTATTTAGTTGGGGAGAGTGTTAGTGCAAAGGATTTAAATGCTTCATTTACAAAAGATAATGTAGTTATTAATTGTGTTACAGTATTTTTTATATTGCTAATATTGCTTATAACTTTTAAATCTTTACCAGTTGCTATTTTATTAGTTTTAACAATTGAAGGAAGTATTTTATTAAACTTTGGTTTTGCAACTTTATTTGGAAGTAAAATATTTTTTATAAGCTACATTATTATTAGTGCTATATTGATGGGCGCAACTATTGATTATGCTATTGTATTAACTAATCGATATTTACAATTAAGACAAAAAGAAGATATTAATAAAGCTTTAACAGGCGCTATAAAAACAACTATTCCGACAATTGTTACTAGTGGATTTATTTTAACAATAGCAGGTTTTTTAATAGGATTTATTGCTTCTTCTGGGGTGGTATCATCAATTGGCTTCTTTTTAGGAAGTGGAACACTTTTATCTATGATGATTACGGTGTTTGTTTTACCAGCTATTTTATACGTTTTTGATAAAGTTATTGTTAAGAAATCAAAATTTTAAAATTTATTTGAAATAATTTCTTACAGTATGATTAATTGATATTAATTTGTAGCAAAGTTGTTAATACAAAAAGGAAGTATTTTTTATACTTCCTTTCAGACTGTTGACAAATGTAAAGATTTGAAAACAGTCTTTTTATTTTTAGTTAAATAAGATATAATTAATATGTAAGGCGCTTACTATTTTACCTAATTTTAAGCTTACAGCCTTACTTTTTTATTGGAAAAATGATATAATTAATGTAGGTGAAATAGT
>CALVWG010000018.1 GCA_944364655.1 uncultured Bacilli bacterium
CAATAAAAAAGTAAGGCTGTAAGCTTAAAATTAGGTAAAATAGTAAGCGCCTTACATACTAATTATATCTTATTTAACTAAAAATAAAAAGACTGTTTTCAAATCTTTACATTTGTCAACAGTCTGAGTTATAATAATTTTGTAACTTTTTTTGTTGAAAAAACTATAAAAATTGATATTACTATTCATATTTGGTATACTAATAATGATTAATAATGAGGTGAACTATGAAAGAAATTACAAACCCTTACGCGATTGAAGTAATTGGTGTAACAAAAAAATTTAAAATATATTATGATAAAGCTAGTACATTAAAGGAACATATGCTTTTTTGGAAAAGAAATAAGAGTGAAGAATTTACAGCTTTAAAAAATATTAATTTAAAAATTAAAAAAGGTGAAACGGTTGGTTTGATTGGTGTAAATGGTTCTGGAAAGTCAACTCTTTTAAAATTAATGACAAAAATAATTTATCCAACAGAAGGTAAAGTAATCACAAGAGGCAAATTAACATCATTACTAGAGTTAGGAGCTGGTTTTCATCAAGATTTTACTGGAAGAGAAAATATCTATTTTAATGCGGCAATTTTTGGATTAACTAGAGAAGAAATAGATAAAAGATTAGAAGATATTATTGAATTTTCTGAACTTGGAGAATTTATCGATAATCCAGTTAGAACTTATTCATCTGGAATGTATATGCGCCTTGCTTTTTCCATCGCCATTAACGTGGATGCTGAAATCCTTTTAATTGATGAAATACTAGCAGTCGGAGATCAACATTTTCAAAGAAAATGCTTTAACAAACTAGAAGAATTAAAAAATAGTGACAAGACAATAGTTATTGTAAGTCATAACTTAGATCAAATTGAAAAATTATGTAATCGAGCTATTTGGATTTATGATGGCCAAATAGAAATGGATGCTACCCCAAAAGAAGTCATTCCAAAATACTTAGAAAAGTGTAGGTGATATTACATGTCGATTTTTAAAAATCTTTATAAATATCGAGAATTATTAAAAACAAATATTCAAAAAGAAATTCGTGGAAAATATAAAGGATCATTTTTAGGAGTCCTATGGTCATTTTTAAATCCTTTATTAATGGTTTTAGTTTATGCTTTAGTTTTTTCAGTTATCTTAAAACAAGATATTCCAAATTATATTATTTTTTTGATTGTTGGAGTAATTCCATGGAACTTTTTTACGACAGTAATTACCCAAGGAACAAACTGTATTTGGATTAACGGAGGAATTATTAAAAAAGTTTTTTTTCCAAGAGAGATACT
Organism: uncultured Bacilli bacterium; assembly: GCA_944364655.1. Classification (GTDB taxonomy): domain Bacteria; phylum Bacillota_I; class Bacilli_A; order RF39; family UBA660; genus Ventrenecus. The sequence goes on from CALVWG010000018.1 coordinate 1,289, forward strand.
ACCAGTATCGGTTGTATTAGCAGGTTTAGTAAATTTTTTGATTTCTTGTATCATCATTTTAATTTTTGTCGTCTTTAGTGGTATGGGCTTTAGTTGGCATTTGATTTGGTTACCATTAATTGCAATCTTACAAACTCTTTTTAGTCTTGGACTTTTATTTACTTTGAGTGCAATTGATGTTTATGTAAGAGACGTAGAATATTTAGTAAATTTTCTTTTAAGTCTTTTATTCTATGCAACTCCAATTGTTTACACAGCAGACATGTTTGGACAATATAAATGGTTGTTATATTTAAATCCAATGACTCATTTCATCAACGCATATCGTAGCATCTTTTATTATCAAACATCACCATCATTAAGTAGTCTAGGATATATTACTTTATTTGCTTTTGTCTTCTTGATTTTTGGCTACTTAATTTTTAGAAAATTAGAAAAAGGATTTGCAGAGGAGGTATAAAAACATGAAAAAATGCGATATAATAATTCCAGTTTATAAAGCTCCAGAATGGGTAAAATTATGTATATATGCTTTATTCCAAAATACAAAAAAAGGCGACATCAACAAAGTATATTTAATTAATGATTGTGATGATGAATACACAATTAATTGTTTACATAATTTGGCAAAAAAATATCCTGAGATAATATTCCTTCAAAATGAAAAAAATATGGGTTTTATCAAAACCGTTAATAAAGGGTTATCACTTTCTAAAGCTGATTATGTTTTGCTTTTAAACACAGATTGCTTAGTGAGTGAAAATACAATCGGAAAATTAATGGAACATATGAAAAGGGATAAAAATATTGGACTACTATGCCCAATTTCTAGCAATGCAGCTAATTTGACCTTAGACATGTACCCTGGCTTTAATTATTCAATGATGAATCAATTGCTAGAAGAAAAATTTAAAGGACAAATTTTTGATGCTTGTACAGTTGTTGGAAATTGTTTAATGATTAGTAGAGAATGTATTGAAAAAGTTGGATATTTAGACGAAGCTTATGGAATGGGATACGGTGAAGAAACTGATTATCAGTTTAAAGCTATGGAAAATGGTTTTATGGCAAAGGTCGCTATTGACACTTACGTTTTTCATAAGTCAGAAGTATCATTTGGTGTTTCAAAAGAAAAGAAAGAAAAGCTAAATAATAACCGTCAGTTATTTTTTTCCAGATGGGGAAAAGCTTATAATATAGAAATGAAAAAATATAAGAAAAATGATCCAATAAAATATATACAAAATCATATTACAGCACAAGACAAACAAATTAATCTAGACTATGCCTTTTACTTAAATGGTATACTTCAAAATGCTGGTGGTGTCCATATTGTAATCGATTTAGTTAACTATTTATCAATTCATAACCAAAATGTAAGCGTAATATACGATGTTATGGGAGAGTACAAAGAAATTATGTTATTTCACCCAGTATCATCGAATGCAATTTCTAATGATTTTAGTTGTAAAGAACTTATTTCAACAATTTGGTTATCCACTATTGTAGCTTATGAATTGGCTAAAAATTGGAACTGCAAATTGACGAATTTTGTTCAAGGATATGAAACATATTTTGAGAATGGAGCGAATTATGGAAGCGTAGAATTGAGTTACAAATTACCAGATCGGATATTAGTGATTTCAAATTATCTAAAAGATGAATTAAAAAATACTTTTAATCAAAAATCGTACGTAATTAGCAATAGCATTCCTTATGATATTTTAGCCACTACAAATCATCATAAGAAAGCTTCCATAATTACGATGATATTAAGAAATAATTGCATGAAAGGTGACTGGCTATGTCTAGATATTTTAAAAAAGTTAGATCAACACAATTCAAGCATTCATGTAAATTTAATTTATATGAATGAACATTTAGTTTTTCCGCAATTTAAAAACATTAAAGTAAACAAAATATTAGGTCCTTTAGAAAGACAAGAAATTTATAAATTATTACAAAAATCAGATATTTATGTAGACTGTTCTTTATCAGAAGGGTTTGGATTAACGGCTTTAGAAGCTTTAACGGCAGGATGTGTTCCCGTTACATCAGATTCAAAAGGAATTAACGAATATATGCAAGACGGAAAAAATGGTTTCATAATCAAAGAAGTGAATGATAGTCAAAAATATGTAGAGGCAATTGAAAAACTTATGAAAAATCATAAAACATTTCAAAAAATGTTAGAAGAAAACAAAAAAATTGTTCTGGAATTTGATTCTGATAAAAAAATAAAAGATTATATTGCTTTTTTTCAAAATCAAAATGGTTATAACAAAAAAATATCGTTAACCTTAGAAGAAGAAGAAATGATTCAAACTGTCATGGAGTCTTTTAATAAATCAAAAAAATCAAAAAGTCTAATTTATAAATTTGCTAGAAAATTACCAAAAGGTTTAAAAAGAAGAATAAAAAAAGTTATTAATTTATTAAAACAATGTTATTAGAGGTGAATTATGAGGAACTTAATAGATAGGCAAGAAATTCGTTTCTTATTCGTAGGTATGCTAAATACAATTGTTGGCTATGGTATATATGCGATATTAATATTTTTTAATATAAATTATTTACTAGCCAATACGCTATCTACCATTGTTGGCGTGCTACACAGTTATTTATGGAATCGTTTTTTTACGTTCAAAAGTAAAGAAAAAGCCTTAAAAGAAATAATAAAATTCATTTTTGTTTATATTTGCAGTTATTTGCTGGGAATGATAATATTATATTTGTTCACATCCATATTACATTTAAGTCCATACATTGCTGGATTAATTAATCTGTTTATAACCACTTTAATTAGCTGGTTTGGCCATAAATATTTTAGCTTTAAAAATGAAAAATCTAAAAACAGTGAGGCGAAAGAAAATGAAAAGTAAAGTAACAAATAGCAAAATACCAACGAAATTTGAATGGGGCATACTAGTTTTCCTGTTTGCATTCTTATTTGTTAATTTTCTATTTCCAGACATTATTTTGACGACGAATCATTCGATAAGCTTTTATGATTTACTTAGTAAAAATGATTTAATTCATTTTTACTCTGAAAATTATATAATTAATGGACCTTTAGGAACAACATATATGACCTACGATTTTCCGATTTTTGCAATTATGGGATTATGGAATATTCCATTACTACTTTTACAAAAAATATTTGGGATTGTCTGGTACAATAACTTAATATCTATTTTATATGCCAAATCTATCTTAATTTTATTTGCCATTTTATCACTATGGATTATGAAAAAAATATTAGTCCTATTAAATAAAACACAAGAAGATATAAAATGGTATAAATTTTTATTTGTAAGTTCGCCCATTTTTTTAATGGTATTAGGACTTTTTGGTGGTTACGATATTATTTCAATTTTTTTCAGTTTGGTAGGAATTTATTATTATCTTCAAGATAAGGATAAACAGTTTGTTTTATTTTTTGCTCTAGCAATTAGTTTAAAACTTTTTGCTTTGGTGCTTTTTATTCCGTTGTTATTATTAAAATATAAAAAAATTAGCAAAATACTATTATATGGGTTTTTATCATTAAGTGTACTAATATTTGCTAAATTAGTTTACATGAATGCTCCTATGTATCAAAAATCTTTAAATGCTTTTAACGATGGCATGATGACTTATTTAATGACAAATAATTTTGCTGGATCATTTAGCACAGTATCCATTTTTTTCATTATATATACTTTGATCTGCATTTTATGCTATTTTAAAGAATATAAAGGAAAAGAAACATTGGAAAAATATACAATGTACATCGGATTAGTAGTTATGGGAAGCTTTTGTACTTTTGTAACAATACATCCTCAATGGTTTATTTTGGTATTACCATATTTAACATATTTTTTAATAAATAACAAAAAACTAAAATATCATAATCTATTAGTTGAAATGGGTTATGTTTCTAGTATGTTAGCAATCTTAGTAATACATTATACCTGGGTATTTTGTCCTACTTTGTTAAATCGAATGCTATTAAACAAATTGTTTCCATTAAATGAAATTCCAACGCATATGCCTTTAGTAGCACGTTTTAACGAGTTTTTACCAATTATAAGTGGTGTAGCTATAGCCTGTTTTCTAGTTTTTTTATATTTGAATTACCCTGATTTTCAAAAAAAAGAAATAAAACAGAAATTTTCAAGAAGTCTATTATGGATTAGAATGGGAATAATTCTAATTCCAACTTTGCTTATGATAATCGGATATTTTAGATAGGAGAAGGGATTTATGAAAACAATAAGTATAATGGTACCAACGTATAATGAAGAAGAAAATGTTATGTTAATGTATCAAGCTTTAAAAGATACTTTTAAAAAAGATTTGCCTAATTATCAATATGAAATTTTATTTATAGATAATAAATCAAAGGATAATACAAGAAATTTAATTAGAAAAATATGTGAAAAAGATAAAAATGTAAAAGCTATTTTTAATGCTCAAAATTTTGGACAATTTAATAGTCCTTATTTTGGTTTAATAAATACAACTGGAGATTGTACAATAAGTGTTGCAGCTGATTTTCAAGATCCTGTGGAAATGATTCCAAAATTTGTTAAAGAATGGGAAAATGGTTATAAAATTGTTATTGGTATAAAAAATAAAAGCAAAGAAAGTAAATTAGTTTATTTATTAAGAAGTATATATTATAAATTAATTAAGAAATTTTCAGAAGTAGAACAAATTGAACATTTTACTGGTTTTGGCTTATATGATAAAGCTTTTATAAATGTTTTAAAACAATTGGATGATCCTGAACCATATTTAAGAGGAATTGTATCGGAATTAGGTTTTGAGCGAAAAGAAATACCTTTTACACAACCTAAAAGAGAGAGAGGAAAATCCAGTAATAATTGGTATCGTTTATATGATGGAGCGATGCTTGGAATTACTTCTTATACTAAAATTGGACTTAGAGCAGCTACTATTATAGGGTTCATGATTTCATTTGTATCTTTTATTATTGCTATTGTATATTTAATTTTGAAGCTATGCAATTGGAATAATTTTCAAGCTGGAATAGCACCTTTAATAATTGGCGTGTTTTTACTTGGTGGATTACAAATATTTTTTATCGGTTTTCTTGGAGAGTATATTTTAAAAATTAATCAGCGCGTGATGCATCGTCCTTTAGTTGTAGTGGAAGAAAAATTAAATTTTGAAAAAGAAGAAAAGTAAAAATTATTGCTTTTCTTTTGTATTTATGTAAAAATAATTTTAGGAAGTGGCTTATGAAAAAAATTAGTGTAATTGTTTCTTGTTATAACGAAGAAGAATCAATACCATTGTTTTACAAAGAAATAACAAAAGTTGCAGAAAATATGGCAAATTACCAATTTGAATTTATTTTTGTTAATGATGGCTCTAAAGATAATACTTTGAAGATAATAAAAGAATTAAATCAAAATGATGAAAGAGTTCGTTATGTTTCTTTTTCAAGAAATTTTGGTAAAGAAGCAGCTATGTTAGCAGGTTTAGATTATTCGACTGGTGATTATGTAACTCTTATGGATGCTGATTTGCAAGATCCTCCTAAGATGCTTCCTGAAATGTTAAAATATATTGAAGAAGATGGATATGATTCAGTTGGAACAAGAAGAGTTAATAGAAAAGGCGAACCACCAATTAGAAGTTTTTTTGCACGTCGCTTTTATAAATTAATCAATCATATGAGCAAAGTAGAAATGGTTGATGGAGCAAGAGATTATCGATTGATGACTAGACAAATGGTTAATTCTATAATATCTTGCCGAGAATATAATCGTTATTCTAAAGGACTATGGAGTTTTGTTGGTTTTAAAACTAAATGGTTAGAATTTGAAAATGTAAAACGTGTTGCTGGTGAAACAAAATGGTCATTTTGGAAATTATTTAAATATGCTGTTGAAGGAATAGTTGCCTTTACAACAGTTCCATTAACTATTGCTGCTTTTTTAGGAATTTTATTTTGTTTAGTGGCATTTATTATGATTATTGTTATAATTTTTAAAACAATTATGTGGGGTGATCCGGCCGAGGGGTGGCCAAGTCTTGCTTGTATTATAATATTTGTTAGTGGAATTCAGTTATTTTTTATGGGAATTTTTGGAGAGTATTTAGCTAAAACATATTTAGAGACCAAAAAAAGACCTATTTATATAGTTAAAGAAACGGAAAAAGAAGTTAAAAAGTAATTTTTTGTGAAGGTAAAACTTCTTTTTTTTTTAAGAAAATATTTTGGAAAAAGAATTTAATACATGGTATAATTGAAAAGAATAGGAGTGATACAGTGAAACAAATTGTTGATGGAAATAAGGCTTGTTCATTAATGGCTTATCTTTTTAGTGAAGTTGCAACTATTTATCCCATAACACCATCTAGTCCTATGGCTAGTAATGTTGATTCATTAAGTAGTAAAAAAGTAAAAAATCTTTTTAATGATATAGTTCATGTTACAGAAATGGAGTCAGAAGCAGGTGCGGCTGGCGCAATGCATGGGGCACTTTTAGCAGGATCTTTAGCTACTACTTTTACAGCAAGTCAGGGATTATTGTTAATGATTCCTAATATGTATAAAATGGCAGGTGAATGTTTGCCTGGAGTTATCCATGTGGCTTCAAGAACTGTTGCAACGCATGCTTTGTCTATTTTTGGAGATCACTCAGATGTTTATGCGACAAGACAAACTGGATTTTGTATGCTAGCTAGTTCTAATGTGTTAGAGGTCTATCACTTAGCGGCAGTTGCTCATTTAGCAAGTATTAAAGGATCATTACCTTTTTTACATTTTTTTGATGGCTTTCGAACAAGTCATGAATTAAATGTTATTGATACTTTAAATAGAGAAAATTTAATTGCGTTAATTGATCAAGAAAAATTAAGAGAATTTAAAGAAAGAAGTTTAAATATTGAAAAGGCTAAACAATTTGGAATGTCAGAAACTGAAGATATTTATTTTCAAAGTGTTGAAGCAAGAAGTAAATTATATGATGATATTCCAGATATTGTTAATGAATATATGGAAAAGATAAATGCTTTAACCGATGAACACTATGCTCCTTTTGAATATTTTGGCCATAATGAAGCTGAAAATATTATAATTGCTATGGGAAGTATTACAGATACGATTAAATTGGTGGTTGAAAAAGAGATACAAAAAGGGAAAAAAATTGGCTGTATAATTGTTCATTTATATCGTCCATTTAGCAAAAAATATTTGGAAAAAGTTTTACCAAAATCTGTAAAAAAAATAGCTGTTTTGGATCGGACTAAAGAATCGGGAAGTGCTGGTGAACCACTTTATTTAGATGTAGTAGCGACACTTAAAGATAAAAATATTAGTATTGTTGGTGGTCGTTTTGGATTATCTAGTAAAAACACTACTCCAAAAGACATTTATGCTGTTTATGAAATGTTAGAAAGTAATTTGAAAAATAATTTTACTATTGGAATAAATGATGATTTAAATCATACTAGTTTAGAAACTACAGAATATAATATCGATTTAAATACATATGAAATAGAAATTTTTGGCTTTGGTTCAGATGGGATGGTTTCTGCTAGTAAAGATATCATGAATATAATGGGCGAAAAAAATTATGTTCAAGGGTATTTTGAATATGATTCTAAAAAAAGTGGGGGAGTAACTGTTAGTCATTTAAGAATAGGAAATAAAAAAATAAATGCTCCTTACTATGTTACAGCTTCTGATTTAACGGTTGTTACGAAAGATGAATATTTTCAAAAATATGAACTTTTGGATAAAGCTAAAGATAATAGTGTTTTACTTATTAATACTAAAGATAATCAAAAATGTTTAGAAAAAATATCAGCAAAAGATATAGATAATATAATAAAAAAGAAAATTAGGATTTTAACTATTGATGCTGATAAAATAGCAATGAAAAATCATTTGCCTGGAAAAATAAGTAAAATTATGGAAATAATAATTTTAAATCTTTTAGGAGAAACTGACGCTTTAGAAAAATTAAATAAATCAATAGCTGAAAGTTTTAAAACTAAAGGTGATGAAGTTGTTAAGAATAATCAAAATGCAATTAGTGATGCTTTAAATATGGTTAGTAAAATAATAGTTACAGAGCCTAAAAAATTAATTAATGAAGAAGTTAATAATAAAGATATTATTGGTAAAATAAATGCTCGATTGGGTAATGAATTATCAGTTACAGATGTTTTGCCAATATCTAAAGGAGAGTTTACTGGAGGATTGGCTTATAATGAAAAAAGAAAAGTTTCTTCTTTAGTTTCTAAATGGATTTTTGAAAACTGTATTCAATGTGGCATGTGTTCTTTTGTTTGCCCTCATGCTGTTATTAGACCTTTTTTAGTTAAAGATTCAACAAAACCGGTTGCTTTAGGAGCAAGTGATTATAATTATTTTATTAGTATATCAGAAGCAGATTGTACAGGTTGTGGTTTGTGTGTAAAAGTATGTCCAGGTAAAAATAATAAAAAGGCTTTGTATTTAGGTAGTTATGATGAAGAAAAACAACAAGAAGCTAATAAATATTTTGAAGATTATGAAAATCCTAAAATATTTCCAAAATATACAATTAAAGGTAGTCAATTATTAAAACCAGGCTTTGCTTTTTCTGGAGCTTGTGCTGGTTGTGGAGAAACTGCTTATATTAAACTTTTAACTCAGTTATTTAAAGAACAAATAGTTTTAGCTAATGCCACAGGTTGTTCATCTATTTATGGGGGTAGTGCACCTTCGACTCCATATACTATTCCTTGGGCTAATAGCTTATTTGAAGATAATGCTGAATTTGCTTATGGAATGTATTTATCATATGAAAATAAACGCGAAAGAAGAGCTAAAATTATGATGGAAGAAATGGAGACTGTTTCTTTAAATATTAAAGAACTATATCAACAATGGTTAAATAATAAAAATGATTATACTTTAACTAAAGAAATAAAAGAACAATTAAAAAACGAAAATATAAGTGAAGAATTAAATAATTTATTAGATTATATTCCTGCTAGGACTGTCTGGGCAATTGGGGGAGACGGCTGGGCTTACGATATTGGCTTTGGTGGGATAGATCATGTTTTATCAAGTGAGAAAAATATTAAAATTTTAGTATTAGACACTGAAGTTTATTCTAATACTGGTGGACAAATGAGTAAATCTAGTCATATTGGTCAAGTAGCTGAATTCGCTGATTTAGGTAAAAAATCTCATAAAAAAGATTTATTTAGAATAGCAATGAGTTACCCTAATTGTTACGTTGCTAGTATTAGTTTAGGAGCAAATATGATGCAAACTTTAAAGGTTTATAAAGAAGCTATGGAGCATAATGGGCCTAGTATCATAATTGCTTATGCTCCATGTATTGAACATGGTATTAAAGGTGGTATGAGTTGTACAACTGAAGAGCAAAAATTAGCTGTAGAATGTGGATATACAATATTAATGCGTTATAAACCTGAAGATGAAATGTTATACATTGATTCTAAAACTCCAGATTTTAATAAATATCAAGAATTTTTACAAAGAGAAGTGCGTTATAAATCATTAATTATAAAAAATAAAGAAATGGCTGATGAATTATTAAAAAATAATCAGGAAACGGCTATGAAAAGATATTACTTTTATGAAAAAATGGTGAAAAAAGAGGAATAAACGTTCTTCTTTTTTATTTTTGTGTTATACTTTGTTTGAGGAGTGGTAAAAATAATGAAAAAAATATTTATTATAGGTTTTTTGATTTGTTCATTTTTTATTTGCCAAAATGTAAAAGCTGAAGTAAAAACAGAAAACTTATATGAGGCTTGTGAAACTGAAGGATTAACATGTGATGTTGAAGACAAAGAATTTGATGAATCATTACCTAACATTTATATTTTTAGAGGCAATGGATGCGGATATTGTCAAAGATTATTAACATATCTTGGTAGTATTGCAAAAGATTATAAAGATAAAGTAAATTTTGTCGTTTATGAAGTTGGAAATAATACTGATAACTGGGATTTATATGAAAAAGTTGGCGCTAAATTCGGTGACGAAATTTCTGGTTATCCTTATATGGTAATTGGAAAATATATTTTCAATGGTTATGCTTCTAGTGATAATGAAGATATTAAATCAGCAATTGATTCTTTTATTGCAAGTGAAAATCCTTATGATGTAGTTGAAGAAGTTAATAATGGAAATTTAGATGTAGTTGATCAAGAAAGGGTTGGTAATGTAGAAAGTAATACAACAGGTGCGGTTTTAGCTTTTATTTTTGGAGTAGTTGTAGTTTTAGTACTTTTAATGAGTTATAGTTTAAGTAAAAAAAATGCAAAAAAATAATAAAAGAAAAAAGTAATTAATTGTTAATTTGACAAATAAAATAATAATACCCACCAAAAAGGGGAATATTATGAATTTATTAAAACAATTAAAAAATGAAATAAAATTAAAAAACTATTATGATGAGTTTGTCATTGCAAGATATCTTTATTTGAGAAGTGGTCAGTATTTTATTTATAATCCTGAATATCAATTTTATAATGAAAAACAAAAAGAAGATGCTTATCAAGAAGAATTAGATGTGGAAAACTTAAAAAATAATTATATTATATGCAGTTCTTGGGCAAAGATTTTTTATAAACTTTTACAAGAATTTAAAATTAAATGTAAATTAATCGATGATGGTAGTCATGCTTATGTAATTATATATTTAAAAGATTGTAAAATAGTTGCTGACCTTACCAAAGGATATGAAGATATTAATCGAATTAAATTTGGATTTTCAACTAATAATTATAATTGCTTTGAAGATGATGCTTTTGCTAAAAAATTAAAAGAAACAGATATGTTAGTTGGTTATTGTAATCCAATTTATTATGAAGAAAAATTAAAAATGCAAAAAAATGAGCTTTTAAAAGCTAAAACTTTAAAAGAATATTTTGCTTTTGTTAAAAATATTATTAATAAAAAATTAATTAAAATGGATCCGTTGGGAGCATCTAAAATAATTAGAGAAATGTTTTATTATCTTAATTATTTTCAATTTATTAATAATGTAAAATTTTACAATGTAAATAATGATGGTGAAATTACAGTTTATTATGAAGTTAAAGATGGCATAAAAAGTACTTATTACAAGTTATTTACTAGTATTGGTAAAGTTTTAATTGAAGAAATAAATCAAGGTGAGTATTTAAAATTAGCTTTAAATTAGGCTAATTTTTTTTGGTAAAAATTAGCAAACAAATATTCGCTTTTTGTGCTATAATATTAACGGTGGTAAAAATGACTTTACAGGAAAAATTAAAAATTTTAGCTGACAGTGCCAAATATGATGCTTCTTGTTCATCAAGTGGAAGTACTAGAAAAAATAAAGGTGGTTTAGGAAATGCTGCTCCTTATGGAATATGTCATTCGTTTGCCTCAGATGGTCGTTGTGTTTCACTTTTAAAAATTTTAATGACTAATTGTTGTATTTATGATTGCAAATACTGTATCAATAGATGTAGCAATAAGGTACAAAGAGCAATATTTACTCCTGAAGAAATTTGCTCTATTACGATGAATTTTTATCGCCGTAATTATATTGAAGGATTATTTTTAAGTTCTGGCATTATAAAAAGTCCTGATTATACTATGGAAAAAATGATTGAAACAGTTGAACTATTAAGAAAAAAATACCATTTTGAAGGATACATTCACGCTAAGTCAATTCCTAAATGTAGTGAATATCTTTTAAAAAAATTAGGGCTACTAGTAGATCGAATAAGTGCGAATATCGAGCTTCCTACTGAAAACGGCTTAAAACTTTTAGCGCCAAATAAAAATCAAAGTGATGTTTCAAAAATTATGACTTTTGTTAAAAATAATAAAAGTAAATCTTTTGTCCCAGCTGGCCAAAGTACGCAAATGATTATAGGTGCAACTAAAGAAACCGATTTAGATATTTTAAATCAAAGTTCATTTATGTATCAAAATTATAAATTAAAAAGAGTTTTTTATTCAGCATATATTTCTGTTAACCAAGACAAACTATTACCAACCTTAAAAATTCCGCCTTTAGTTCGTGAAAACAGACTTTATCAAGCTGACTGGTTACTTAGATTTTACAATTACAAAGTTGATAACTTATTAGATATTAACAACCCTAATTTTAAGGTTTTAATCGATCCAAAAGGTGATTGGGCTTTAAGACATTTAAATGAATTTCCCAAAGAAATCAACACAGCATCCTATTATGATTTATTAAAAGTTCCT
>CALVWG010000019.1 GCA_944364655.1 uncultured Bacilli bacterium
CGTGAACCAACCCCAGAAGAAATTGCAGCAGAGATGGAAATTCCGTTAGAAAAAGTAGTAGAAATTCAAAAGATTGCACAAGATCCAGTATCACTTGAAACTCCAATTGGAGAAGAAGATGATAGTCACTTAGGGGATTTTATTCAAGATGATGATAGTCCAGCACCTCAAGATTCAGCAGCTTACACTTTACTTCGTGAACAATTAGAAGAAGTGATGGGAACTTTAACTTCTAGAGAAGCAAAAGTTTTAAAATTAAGATTTGGGCTAGAAGATGGAAAGGCTAGAACCTTAGAAGAAGTAGGAAGAGAATTTATGGTTACTCGTGAGCGCATCAGACAAATTGAAGCAAAAGCCTTAAGAAAATTAAGACACCCAAGCAGAAGTAAAAAACTAAGAGATTATATGAATTAGGAAAAAATAATGAAGTAAGATAGGAATTAGCCTTAAAAATACTTGATTTTTCTAGCAAAATGTGGTAAACTAGAAGAGTATTAGGAAAAAATTCCTTAAGTGGAGGTGAAAATTCTTAAGACAAAAATCTTAAGAAAAGTTATGGGATTTATTAAAAATTTAAAAGAATATATGCATGGATTTAAACAATTTTTAGATACACCAGATATTGAAGAAGACGGAAACATCGAAGAAGTTGCTAGAAGAGATGAGCTTGATACTAATGACACAAATGAAATTTTAGCATCTCTAAAAAGAATTGAAAAAATGTCAAATAAAGTACAAAGTAGTAGAATAGAACATAAAATAGAATTAAAAGATGTTCCAGAAGTTAAAAGTTCTAATTCTTCAAAAGCTGGAAAAGGCAAAAAATTAGAAGTAGAAAAAATAGCAGTAAATGAAGAAAAAGCAATGAAAGATGCTGAGAAAAAACAATCACAAAAAGAAAACGATGAACAAGAACATAGCTTATAAAGTAAAAGAAAAAGTTGAGTTTTCTTCAACTTTTTTCTTTTATGAGTATTGACAAACCGCAAAACACATATTATAATAGAAAACGTCTTAGCAAATGGCGACGTAGCTCAGTTGGCTAGAGCGAGCGGTTCATACCCGCTAGGTCATGTGTTCGATCCACATCGTCGCTACCAATATAAAAAACGTTAAACTTTTGGCTGAATGTCAATAGTTGGGGTGGAAAACTTTAAAAGTTTTCTGCCTCAGCTTTTTTAGAGCTTTTAGAAAAAACGTCTAAAATAAGTGATAAATATGTAATTTTGAATATGCTTAATAAACCAATCAATATAATTGGTGAAAAATGTATATTTAATTTAAAATGAATTATCTATTCAATAATAAAATTCTAGCTTTAAAATTCTTAAAACTTCTCATACCAAAGGATACTCTTTTCAATACTTTAATTTTGTTGTTAAATCCTTCAGTAGCACCGTTAGAATAAGGAACTTCTAATGAGTTCTTGATTTCAGTATACCAATGTTGGTAAGTTTTAGCACACTCTTGTAGTTGAATTACTGGTGATTCTAAATTTCTTTTTACCCAATCACTAAAAGACTTAGACTTTGTCTCAAAATCATCATTCGAATGAATAATATCAAGTAATAGTTCTTTTTCTCTGTATGCAATACGTAAATCTTCAGAGTAGTTAATAAGAATATAGGAAAGCTCATCTTTTTGTTCATCTGTTAAATTACATTGTCTAGAAAGAAGCAATTTTCTAGAATGCTTAAAATACTTTCTTTGGTTTTTAGGTAAATTTTTCTGTACAGAGATTCTAATATCATTAACAGTGTTACAAGCATATCTGGCAAAGTGAAAATGATCAGCAATAATTTTAGCTTTTCTAAAGTAAGTAAAAGCGATATCTTTGTATGTTTCCCACAAATCAGTAACAAAATATTTAACATTATCAAGTTGTTCTTGTGAAAAATTTTTAAAATATTCACAAAGAGAATGCTTTTGCCTACATTCAAGGATATCAACAACTTCATGAGTTTCACCATTAATTAGAGCAACCTGATATTTGTAATGACCAGTATTGCCTTTAAATTCATCAATGCAAAGAACTCTAGGAAGAGAAGAATTAGTAACAGCAAGATAAGGCAACATTTTAGAGATAACACTAGGTGAGATATTAGTTTTTCTAGCAACATCAGCCTGAGAGACTAAATTGCGTAATTCATTAATAGCAAAGCCGGTAAGTCTAGTAGTTCTACGTTGATATTTAGAAATAATAGAATTATTCTCAAAAAACTTTTTTTCACAATTTTTGCACTCATATCTACGTTTATGATAAATTAAATTAGTTGGTTTAAAATAGATAGGAATGTCTTTAATAGTTTGAGTATAATAATCATGGACTTTAGAAGTTATAGCCCCACAGTAAGGACATATTTGCTCATGATGAGGTAATTCAACATATATTTCAATCTTATCCTTTAAATTTTTAACATTTTTAATGAAAACATCTTTTAAATCTAACAAATTTTTGATACAATTAGTTTGCACTTATCAATACCTCCTTTAAATGTTTTCTAGCAATTACATTTTACCAGGTATTTTAGATAAGTGCATTATTTTTTTAAAAAAATGTTGAGATTTTTTTATCACCCCAACATTTATTATAGAACCAAAATAATATTATGTATAGCTTTTTTATTTTATTATCTTTATCACCTTTACTATTTTATATTATATACACTCTATTTAATT
>CALVWG010000020.1 GCA_944364655.1 uncultured Bacilli bacterium
ATACTTTAGAAATTGCGTTATAAATTCATTAAAAACGAGCAAAAAAAGAAAAAAACATATTGTCAAACGTGAATAAATATGATAACATTATATTGTTCACGTTGTATTATGGCGAGATAGCACAGTTGGCTAGTGCAATCGGTTCATACCCGATAGGTCGAGGGTTCGAATCCCCCTCTCGCTACCAAAAAGAATTTTACTCGAACTTTTCGAGTTTTAATAAATGACTAGTTTAGAAATAGACTAGTTTTTTGTTATTTACAAAAAAATTAAAATAGTTATTAATACTGATAGTTTTATTTAAAGAGTATCTTTTGATATTCTTTTCTTTTTTATTATAAAAATAAATGATATAATGTTTTTATGTTAAGGATATTTTTAGATTATTGCTTCGTTAGTATTTCTATAATTGTATAATTTATAAAAAAAGAAAAGAGGATAGTATGAAAAAGAAAAAAATTTTTATTTTTATTGGATTGGTAGTATTAATTTTTATTATTTTTATTGGTTTTTTGGTAGGAAAAGATTTAAAAGAAGAAAAGAAACTTTTAGAAGTTTTTGATGAAATTAATTTGCTTTCTAATGAAGAAAATATTGATATTGAAAAACTTAATCAAAAATTGAATACAACTGAAACAAGTGGTGATTATGCTAAAGTTGAAGAAGCATTCAAAAGTTATTTAAAAGATTTATTAAGTAATATAACTGATATAATTAATGTTTTAGATGATGAACAATTAACGAATATTTTAACAATTGAAAATTATAAAAATGATGGTAAAGAATTTTTAGAAAGTAAAGAATATTTAGAAAAGACAATAAATGAATTGGAAAATTTAAAAAATGAATACAATAATTTATTTGATGAAGAAAAAGTATTATCTTATATTAAATCTAAAAATTTAGATGATTATTATGTTGATTTATATAAAAATGAATTTGTTAAAGATATTTCAGCATCTAAAGATGAAGCCGTTATTGATAATATTAATACTTTAATAAGTATTTTAGAATTGTCTCAAAAAATAATTGATTTACTTTGTGAAAATAAAAATGCGTGGGATATAGAAAATGAAAATTTAGTTTTTTATGATGATAATGTTGCTAATAAATATGAAGAATATATTAATGAATTAGAATAGGAGATATTTAATGAAAATAGCTATAATTTATGCAAGTGTTACTGGGAATACTAAAATGGTTGCAGAGAGTATAAAAGAAAGTTTAAAGAAAGAAAATATTATCTATTTTGACCCAGTTACAAAAGATAATATTGATGCTGATCTTTTTGTGGTTGGTTCTTGGACAAATAGAGGGACAGCTACTAATGAAATTATTAATTTTTTAAAACAATTAGAAAATAAAAAAATTGCTTTTTTTGGAACAGCAGGATATGGTGGAAGTGAAGAATATTATCAAACTCTTTTTAATAGAGTAAAAGAAAATATTTCATCTTCTAATCTTTTGTTAGGTTATTTTTATTGTCAAGGAAAAATGCCTTTAGGTGTTAGAGAACGATACATTAATATGATTAAGGCAAATCCTGCTGATGCTAATTTATTGGTTAGTTTAGAAAATTTTGATGAAGCTTTAACGCATCCGGATGATAAAGATTTAGAAAATGCTAAAAATTGGATTAAAGAAATTATTAAGAAAGGTGGTTTTTAAAATGTTAGAAAATAAAGTAGCAATTATAACTGGAGGAACAAGAGGAATTGGTTTAGCAACAGTAAAATTATTTATTGAAAATAATGCAAAAGTTATTTTATTTGGTAGTAGAAGCGAAACTGTTAAAAAGGCTCTTTTAGAATTAGAATCTTTAAATATGGAGGCTGATAGTTATTATCCTAATTTAAGTAGTTATGAAGAGGTTGCTCAAACAATCAAAGAAATTTATGACAAATATGGTCATATTGATATTTTAGTCAATAATGCTGGAATTTCTGCAAAAGAAAAAATTGAAAATACTTCATTAGAAGATTTTAAAAAAATAATGGATTTAAATGTTACAGCGATGTTTAATACTATTAAAGCTGTTGTTCCTTATATGAAAGAAAATAATGGAGGAGTTATTTTAAATACTTCTTCTATGGTTAGTATTTATGGTCAGCCAAGTGGTGTAGGATATCCAACAAGTAAATTTGCTGTTAATGGCCTTACAAAGTCTTTAGCTAGAGAACTTGCCCCAAATAAAATTCGGGTTAATGCTGTGGCACCAGGTATAATTAATACTGATATGGTATCTTCTTTACCTAAAGAGTTAATCGAACCGTTAATTAAAACAATTCCATTAGGAAGAATTGGGGAACCTATTGATATTGCTAATGCTTTTTTATTTTTAGCAAGTGATAAAGCAAGTTATATAACAGGAACTATTTTAAGCGTAGATGGAGCTGCTAGAAGTTAATGATGGATAGATTGGAACAATTTGAAAATACATTAAAAACAATTTTAGAAAAATATGATGAACTTGGTAAAGAGCTAAAAGAATTACGAGAAGCTGGCAAAATGAAAACAACTAAATTTCGAGAATTACTTGGTAAAAAACTTGTTTATAGAATGATTTTAGATATTTTTATAGAAAATAATTTGTTAGATAAAAAAGAAGTAAATTAAGTTGAAGATGAAAAGAAAAATAGAATTATTGATATTAATTTTGTTAATTGGATTAAGCTTTTTTATTTTGAATGATTATCAAAAATATCAGAATAATAAGTCTTTACCGGTTATTCAAGAAAATGTTTCAAATAGTGTTGATAAAAACTATTTAGATGATAACTCTACAAAAGAAGATTATGTATTTTTAAAAACAGCTTTAAAAAAAGATATAAAATTTGATGAAAATAGACCTAATATATATCTTTTTTATGGTGAAACTTGTCCTTATTGTGAAAAAGAATTGTCTTTTTTGGAGGAAATATATCCAGAATATAAAGATTATTTTAATTTATATGCTTTTGAAGTTTGGAATCATGAAGAAAATAGAGAACTATTAGAACAAATTTCACTACTATTAAATAAAAAGATAGATGGTGTTCCATATTTAATTGTTGGAGAAGAAGTAATTGTTGGTTTTCAAGAAAGTACGAAAGACGAAATTATAAATGCTGTTATAAATAATTATAATTTAAAAGAAGATGTTATTAAAAAAATTTGATAATAAAATTTAAAAAATGATATACTTTAATTAAAGGAGGAATTTTATGAAATGCCCAGTTTGTAAAGATGTTACTTTGTTAATGAGTGAAAAACAAGGAGTTGAAATTGATTATTGCCCAGAATGCCGCGGAATATGGTTGGATCGTGGAGAATTAGAAAAATTAATTGCTGTAAATGAAAAAAATGAAAATTTAAAAGAAGAAAATAAAACAATTAGTAAGCAAGCTAAACCAAAAAGAGAATCATTTTTAAGTGAAATTTTTGAAATGTTTGGTGATTAATAAAAAAATTTAAGACTATAAAATGGTCTTTTTTTCTGTTTTTAAAAAATAATTCTTCTAAATATGTCAAAATATGATAAAATATGTATATGTAAGAGTAGGAGGATATCCATGAGTGTAGAATTCATTATAATTATTGGAATTGCATATTACATTGTAACTATTTCTTCTATTATTTTAGTTTTAAATTTTTTAAATAAAAAAGATAAAAATTCAATTAGAAAGCAAATGGATGAATTAGAAAAAAATAAAAATTTAATTATTTCAGCTGCTTTAATTGCTGAATTAAAAAAAGTAGAACCTTTGATAAGCAATTCTAATATGAAAGATACATTAACTCTTTGGCAAAAAAGATTTCAAAAAATAAAAGAAGAAGATGTGCCAAGAATTACAGATTTATTATTAGAAGCAGAAGATATGTACG
Source organism: uncultured Bacilli bacterium (assembly GCA_944364655.1). Lineage (GTDB taxonomy): Bacteria > Bacillota_I > Bacilli_A > RF39 > UBA660 > Ventrenecus. Next base: position 3,865 of record CALVWG010000020.1, read on the forward strand.
CTAATAAAGATTTTAAAACTTTAAAAAAGAAACTATCAGAAATTGAAATGGATATTTATTATGTTAGAACAAAAGCTAATTTTTTATTAGATGAAATAAAAGAAATTACTTTAAGTGAAGAAAGAAATAGAGAAACTATTACAAAATTAAAAGCAAGTTATCGTGAAATTTTAATGAAATATCAAGATAATAAAAATGATTATACTTTGGTTACTAGTCCTTTAGAATTACAATTTGAAAATGTTGATAAACTTTTTAGTGCTTTTGAAATAGCAATGGAAAATAAATCTTATCAGGAAGTTAGTAAAATTGTTAAAGCAATTGATGATTTAATTGGTAATTTAAAATTGGTGATTGACGAGGCACCATCTATTATTATGTTAGGTAAAAATATTATTCCTAAGAAAATAACTGATATCACAAATATTTCTAAAAAAATGGAAAAAGATGGGTATAATTTGGATTATTTAAATATTCCTTACAATATTACAGAATCAAGTAAAAAAATAACGGATATTTTTCAAAGGTTAAATGTTTTAAATATAGAAGATTCTATTTTTGAATTAAAAACAATGTTGGATTATTTTGACTCTATTTATAATGAATTTGATAAAGAAAAAATTTCTAGAAAAATTTATAATGATTATTTAAGAACCATTTTAATTAAAATAACGAAATTAGTAAAAATAAATGATACTTTGCTAAAAAGATTAGATGATATTAAATACAGTTATGATTTATCAGATGAGGATGTGGAAGTTGTTTTTACTATTAAAGAGGAACTTGCTAGTGAACGCGAGGAATACGATAGTATTATTGAAGATGGAAGAAGTAAAAAAAGTAGCTACTCACACTTAGGAAAATTGATGGAATTATTAAATATAAAAGTATTAAAAACCGAAGAAAAGTTAGAAGTTGCTTTAAGAAGTTTAGGTAGTTTAAAAGAAGATGAATTAAGAGCTAGAGAACAATTGGATGAAATGAAACAAATTTTGGAAACTTCAAAAAATACTATTAAGTCATTTAAATTACCGATGATACCAGAAAATTATTTTGTAGAATTAGGAGAAGCAACGGAAGCTATTGCTAATATGGTGCATGAACTTGAAAAAACACCTATTTCAATTAAAGTTTTAAATACAAGAGTAGATACTGCAAGGGATTTAGTTTTAAAGGTTTATAATACAACAAGAGAAACTGTTAAAACGGCTAAGATGGCTGAAACGGCAATTGTATATGGCAATCGTTATCGCCCTATTAATACGGAAGTTGATATTGAACTTATAAAAGCTGAAAAGTTATTTTTTCAAGGAAAGTTTAAAAAATCTTTAGAAACATCTATTCAAGCAATTAATGTTATTGAACCAGGAATATATAAAAAATTAATGGATGAATATCAAAATTAAGGAGTAAACTACAATGAGGAAGTTGATGATTGATTTAGATGAAACAATTTGTGAAGGTGGTTATTTAGAGACCGTTAATGAATATTTAAAAACAGATTATAAATACACTGATATTCCTAGTTATTATGTTGAAGATGTTATGGATGAAGAAGAAAAGGAAAAATTTTTAGATTATTTTTATCAAAATGTTAATATTTATCAAAAAGTGAAAGTTATTCCTAAAGCTTTAGAAGTAATTGAAAAGTTATCGAAAATTTATGATATTTATATAGTAACAGCTTTTGTTGATAAAAGAAGAGTAAAAGAAAGTAGTATTATGGCTAAGTATAAATATGATTGGATTTTAGAAAATATGCCTTATATTGATCCTAAAAAAATTGTTTTAACTAGTTCAAAAGATATTATAATGTGTGATGTTAAAATTGATGATAAAGTATCTAATTTAAAAGGTTATGGAAAAATAAAACTTTTAGTTAATCAATTACATAATCAAAAATTTTCTTTAGAAGAGTTGGATAGATTAGGAATTAAAAGAGTTTATAATTGGGAACAAATTTATGATATTTTAGTAAAGGAAAGTGAGTAGTATGATTTATTTAGATTACAGTGCAACAACACCTGTTTCGTATGATGTTTTGGAGTCTTATACGAGGGCAACAAAAGATTTTATGGGTAATCCTAATTCTTTACATAGTTTAGGAGTAAAGTCTAAAGCTTTAATGCATAGTGCAATTAAACAAATAAGTGATATTTTTAATGTTTTAGAAAGCGAGATAACTTTTACTGCTGGGGCAACAATGAGTAATAATTTGGCTTTGATTGGAACTTCTTTAGCTAATATGAAATATGGTAATCATATATTAGTTTCCAAATTAGAACATCCTTCTATTTATGCAATTTGTAAATATTTAGAAAATATTGGCTTTGAAATAGGATACGTTGATAATACTGAAGAAGGTTTAATTGATTTTGATGATCTAAAAAAGAAGATGCGAGATGATACAATTTTAGTAAGCATTTGTGCCGTGAATAGTGAAATGGGACTAAGACAACCACTTAAAATGATTAGGCAGATTATTAAGAAAGAAAATCCACATACTTTTTTACATAGTGATATGACACAAGCATTAGGAAAAATTCCGGTTAGTTTTCATGATGTAGATTTGGCAAGTGCTACAGCTCATAAAATTTATGGACCAAAAGGAATAGGACTTTTTTATAAAAATAGTCGTGTACCATTTACGCCAATTTTATATGGAAGTGGCAATATTAATATGTATAATCCTGGAACGCCCGCAGTTCCATTAATTGTAGCTTTTTCTAAAGCAATTAGACTTGCAACTGTTGATTTAGATAAAAGGGAAAATTTTATTAGAAGATTAAATGAGAAAATTGTTAATGAATTAAAAAAATATGATGGAGTTAAAATAAATCAAACTAAAATTTGTATTCCACATATCTTAAACATATCACTTGATAATATTAAAGCAGAAACTTTTTTGCATGCTTTAGAAGAATATGAAATATATTTAAGTACAAATACAGCTTGTTCAAGTGGTGAAATATCAACGTCAGTAATGGCTGTTTATAATGATAAAAAAAGAGCATCTAGTACATTAAGAATAAGTCTTTCTTATTTAACTACAACCGATGAAATCAATAAATTTTTGGCTTGTTTTAAATTGGTTTATGAAAAATTAAATTTGTTAAAAAAAGAAGAACAAAATAATAAATATAATATTTAAAAACTAATAAAAACTTTTCTTTTTATTAGTTTTTTGTTATAGTAAATTTTAGAAAGCGAGTTTATTATGAAAAAAATTATAATGCTTAAATATGCTGAATTAAGTACAAAAAAAGATAATATTGGGATGTTTTTAAAAACTTTAAAGCAAAATATTGATAATAAGATTGGTAGTGTAGCAACTATTCATTTTGATAAAGGAAGAATGTTTATTGAAGCTAGTGAAGAAAATTATTCTAATGTATTAGATATTTTAAAAAAAACTTTTGGAATTCATGAAATTATAATTGGGTATGAGTTATTAAATAATGAAATTTCTTTAGTGGAAGAAAATTTATTAGCTATTATTAAAGATAAACATTTTAGTACTTTTAAAGTAGAAACAAAAAGAAGTTATAAAAATTATCCATTAACGAGTTTAGAAATAAGTAGGTATTTAGGAGGAATAATTTTAAAAAATAAAGAAGGTGTAAAAGTTGATGTTCATGATCCAGAAGTAACTTTTTATATTGAAATTAGAAGTGATCATGCGTATATTTATTTTGAAAAAATTAAAGGCTTAGGAGGTTATCCTGTTGGAACTTTAGGAAAAGGATTATTAATGCTTTCTGGGGGAATTGATTCACCAGTTTCAGGCTATCTTGCAATGAAAAGAGGAGTTAAACTTGAAGCAATTTATTTTGAGAGTCCTCCACATACTAGTATAGAAGCAAAAGAAAAAGTTTTATCTTTAGCTAATATTATTAGTAATTATGGAATGCCTATAAAAGTTCATATTATTAATTTTACAAAAATTCAAGAAGAAATATATAAAAACATTCCTCACGAGTATTTAATAACGATAATGCGAAGAATGATGTATCGAATATCTGCTAAAATTGCTTATCGAAATAATTGTAAAATTTTAGTAAATGGTGAATCAATTGGTCAAGTTGCTAGTCAAACATTATCTAGTATGGCTGCGATTAATGAAGTTATAAAAATGCCAGTTATTAGACCTGTTGCTTGTTTTGATAAATTAGAAATAATTTCTTTAGCTAAAAAAATAGGCACTTATGAAACGAGTATTTTACCATATGAAGACTGTTGTACTATTTTTGTGCCAGATCATCCTGTAATAAATCCTTTAAAAGAAAAATGTGAAGAATATGAAAAACTTATACCGTATGAGGATTTAATTAAAGAAGCTATTATAAATGAGACTACTATAATAAAAGAAGAAAAAAAGGAATTTTTAGATTTACTCTAATTCCTTTTTTCATAATTATTACAGCGTGCTAAATTATCACAATTACCTATTTCAATACAACCTAAATTGCATCTTTGTTCTTGTTGATCAAAAAATTTACAACTTTTAACTAAGCAAGAAATTCGTTGATTAAAATAATCTCTATTCATGTTATCACCATTAATATTTTGAATAAAAAGAAGAAAAATATACATTATAATAATGGTGATAGCTATGCAAATGTTTAAATATCAAAAAGAAGAATCAATAATAACAAAAATAAAAAAGGAATTTTTAAGCCCATATGATTTAACTGAAAAAAATATTTTAAAAGAAAAAATTGTAACAGAAGTATCTACTGGTCCTAATTGTTTGAAGTAAAAAATAAAGATTGATAAATGTAGACTGTAAAATAAAATAGTCTACTTTTTTTATGGCAATTATAAAAAGAAATTAATTTAAGAGTAAAGCATGGTAAATTACTAAAATATTTTGTATAATAGTAATAGGAGTTGAAAAATTATGAAAATATTATCAGTAAATGCTGGAAGTTCTTCTTTAAAATTTACAGCATATGAAATGCCAGAAGAAAAGATATTAGCGAAAGGTATTTTTGAACGTATTGGCATTGATGGCAGTTTTTATACAATTAAGATGAATGGCGAAAAAATTACGAAAGAAGTTTCTTTGCCAGATCATACAACAGCTTTTAAGATTTTAATGGATGAATTAATTCAATTAAAAGTTGTTGAATCTATAGATGAAATTAAGGGAATTGGACATAGAGTTGTTCAAGGTGGCGATCATTATAGTGAAAGTATAATTATTGATGATAAAGTTTTAAATGACATTGAATCATTTGCTAATTTAGCACCGCTACATAATCCTGCTGCTGTATTAGGAATTAAGGCTGCTGAAGAGGTTAATAAAAATGCAAAAATGGTGGCAGTTTTTGACACTGCTTTTCATCAAACTATGCCAAAAGAAAATTATTTGTATGCTGTACCTATGAATTGGTATAAAGATTATCAAGTAAGAAGATATGGTGCTCATGGAACTAGTCATAAATATATTTCTGAATACGTTTCTAAAATGCTTAATCGTGATGATTTAAAATTAATAATTTGCCATATTGGGTCAGGAGCTAGTATTTCAGCTGTTAAAAATGGTAAATGTATTAATACATCAATGGGATTTACACCTAATGCAGGCCTTATTATGGGAACTCGTTCAGGTGATATAGATTGTACGATTATTCCTTATATTATGGAAAAAACTGGTTTAACAACTAAAGAAATTACTCATATTTTAAATAAAGAAAGTGGCGTATATGCTTTGTCTGAAGGATTTAGTGATATGCGTGATATTTATGATCGCGTTAAACTTGGTGAAGAAAAATGTATATTAGCTTTAAATATGTTTGTAAAAAGAATAGTTGATTACATTGCAAAATATTACTTTGAATTAGAAGGCTGTGACGCAATTATTTTTACAGCTGGTGTTGGAGAAAACGGTGCATTTGAAAGAAGAAAAATTGTTGAAAAATTAGAATTTTTAGGAGTTAAATTAGATCGAGAATTTAATGAAAAAATTGCAAGTTATCATGATATACATGAAGGAAGAATTACAACAGAAGACTCAACAATTCCTATTTATGTAATTCCAACTGACGAAGAAGTAATGATTGCACGTGATACTTATAAATTAATTACAAAATAGAAAGAGGTATTAAATGAAAAGTGACATCTTTAAGAAAATTTTAAGAAAAATTAAACAATATGAAACGATTGTAATAGCAAGACATGTTGGACCAGATCCGGACGCAATTTGTAGTCAAGTTGCTTTAAGAGATGCAATTTTAGAAAGATATCCAAAAAAGAAAGTTTATGCTGTGGGAGCTGGTGTTTCTAAATTTCGAAAATATGGTTTATTAGATAAAATTGATGTCACTAATTTGCATAATGCATTGTTAATTACTACAGATGTTCCTAATTTCTATCGAATTGATGGGATTGAAGGTTTAAAATTTAAAGAAATTATAAAAATTGATCATCATCCTTTTGAAGAGAATTTTGGAGGCATTGAATTAGTTGATGAAACAGCTTGTAGTACTTGTCAAATAATTACAGAATTATTAATTCAAAGTAAATGGCCTATATCAACAAAAGTGGCAAATAATTTGTTTATTGGAATTGTTTCGGATAGTGATCGGTTTTTACTTTCTTATACAACAGTTCATACTTTTGAAATTGTAACGGAACTATTAAAAAGAAGTAAAATTTCATTTACTAAACTATATGAAAAATTATATGAACGTCCTTTAGAAGAAATTAGATTTAGAGGTTATTTAGCTGATAATTTAATTGTTACGGAAAATCATTTTGCCTATGTTGATATAAGTGCTGAAGTTATAGCTAAATATCATGTAGATACAGCAACTGCATCCAATATGATTAATGATTTTAATTATATAAAAGATGTTTATGTTTGGTGCTTTGTAACACATGATGTTAAAAACAACGTTTATAAAGTTAATATAAGAAGTAAAGGTCCTGTTATTAATGAAATAGCTGGTAAATATCATGGTGGTGGACATAAATTTGCTAGTGGAGTTAGAACAAGTGAAAGACAAGATATTGATAATTTATTAAAAGATTTAGATAATGTTTGTAAAACATATAAAATGGAGGAGTAATGGAAGAGTTAAAATTAAAAAAATGTCTTAAATGTGGTGCTTTAGTAGAAGTTTTAAAAAATGATAATAATTTTATTTGTTGTGGAGAACAAATGGTAGATGTTTTACCAAATTCGGTAGATGCTAGTCAGGAGAAACATATTCCTGAAGTTCATATTGAAAATGATAATATGATTATTAGAGTTAATCACGTTATGGAAGAAACACATTTTATAGAATGGATTATGGTTATAACGGATAAAGAAGTTCGTAAATTTGTTTTTAAACCTGGTGATGAAGCTGTAGTTGCTTTATCTTATAGTACTCCAGCTTTAGTTTATAGTTATTGTAATTTGCATGGATTATGGGTAAAAAAAATTATGTAATTATTATTTTTTAATTATGTAATTGTTATTTTTTAAATTGACAAAATATTAAATTTAAGGTAGTATTTATAACAATAAATAATTTAAATGTTTAAAAGGTTCTTCAACAACTTTGAAAATAGTGAAGAACCTTTTTGTGTTATGGGGGAGTGATTATATATGGAATTGAAAGGTTTAGAAAGATTTACCAGTGAAGAACAACAATTAATTTATAAAGCTTATTGTTTTGCTAAAGAAAATCATGATAAATATACTAAGCCAAGAAGAAGTGGCGAGCCATACATAACGCATCCTGTTGCTGTAGCGAAAATTTTGATTGGTTGGAATGAGGATGTTAAAACAGTTGTAGCAGGTTTATTACATGATATTTTAGAAGATACACCAATTAATCAAAAACAACTTGCTAAAGAGTTTGGTAAGGATATAGCTAACTTAGTTGACAGCGTTACTAAAGTTACAAATTTTGATATTTCGAAAGAAGAAATTACTTTTGCAACTGATCGAAAATTTATGATAGCTTTAACAAGAGATGTTAGAACTGCAAAGATAAAATTAGCTGATCGCTTACATAATATGCGGACAAGTGAGTTTTGGAATCATGAAACACAAATTAGAAAATCTAAGGAAAATTTTGCGGTTTATATTCCAGTTGCAGAAAGTATAGGAGCTTGGCGGGTAAAGCAAGAATTGGAAGATATTTCATTTTGTTATTTAAAACCTGATGAATATCAATTAAATAAAGATAAAGTTCTTTATGTTCAAAATTCTTTTGGAGATAGAGTTGCATCGGCTAAGAAAAAGATTTCTCGAAAGTTAAAAGAAAATAATATTGATGTAATAAAAATAAAAGAGCAATATAAAAGTGCCTGGGGATTATATCAAGCAATAACTTTAAAAGAACAAAAAATATTACGATTAGAAGATCTAATTTCTATTAAAATTATTTTAAATGATGTTAAAGATTGTTATTCTACTTTAGGTGTTGTGAATAAGTTGTTTCATACAAAAAAGGTTACTGATCTTATTAGTAGTCCAAAACTTAATGGTTATCAATCTTTGCATTCTCATTCAGTAATTTCTGAAGATTTTAATGCATTAATAAAAATTAGAGATTATTTAATGGAACAAAAAGCTACTAATGGATTATCTTATGAAGAATATAAAAAAATCGGTGGTATGAAGTTATTTCAGGTGATTTCAACTTTACAAAAAACGGAATTAAATAATCAAGATTTTTTACAAACAATATCCCAAATGTTTTATGGTGAAAAAGTGGTTTTTTTTGATTTAAGTGGGAGAAGATATGAACTTCCTTTAGGAGCAACAGTTACGGATGCTGCATATTTTTTACATACTGAAATTGGTTCACACATGACTAGAGCATCAATAAATGGTGAGTTAGTATTATTTGATCATGAACTTAAAGATGGTGATACTATCAAAGTATTTAAAGATAAAGAAATGTCATTAGAGACATTAAAAATGCATTTAGAAGCAGCAAGAACTAATTATACAAAAGCCGCAATTAAAAGAGAATTAACGAGGGTTAAATAATGAAAGATGGAGTTTTATTTATAAATAAACCAAAAGGAGTTACAAGCCGCGATGTTGTGAATAAAATTTCTAAAGTTTATCAAACTAAAAAAGTAGGTCATACAGGCACATTGGATCCAATTGCAACAGGCGTTTTAATAGTTTGTTTAGGAAAATATACAAAATTGGTTGAAGAATTAACTAGTAAAGAAAAAGAATATATGGCAACAATGTTTCAAGGCATTCAAACTGATACTAAAGATATTACTGGCAAAATTATCAAAGAAAAAAAAGTTACTGCTACAAATAGCCAAATTATTGAAGCGTTTAATAAATTTCCTTTAGAATATATGCAAACTGTGCCAATTTATTCAGCTGTAAAAGTAAATGGTAAAAAGCTTTATGAATATGCTAGAAATAATGAAGAAATTAATTTGCCTAAAAGAAAAGTTTTTTTAAAAAATTTAGAAATTATAAATTTGAATAAAAATGAAATTACTTTTAAAGTTACGGTTTCTAAAGGTACTTATATTAGAAGTTTAATTGAAGATTTAGCGGCTTCTTTTGGTGAACTTGCAACAATGAAAGGGTTAGTACGTACTAAACAAGGTAACTATGAATTAAAAGATTGTGAAGAATTAGAAAATGTTAATGTAAATACCAAATTAAAACAATTAGAAGATTTATTTAATTATCCAATTATAGATGTTAATGAAGATTTATTAAAAAAGATTTCTAATGGTAATAAAATATTTTTAGATTGTTTGGAACCTAAAGTTTTATTAAAATATAAGCAAAAAGTAATTGCATTATATGAAAAAAAGGATGATTGTTATAAAATGATATTTAAGGTGATTTAAATGCATGATATTTGGAGTCCTTGGCATGGCTGCACTAAAATTAGTGAAGGTTGCGCTCATTGCTATATGTATTTTTTAGATAAAATTCATGGAAATAAAGAAGGAAATATTATTTATAAAACTAATAATATGCGTTATCCATTATCAAGAAATAGGGATGGATCATATAAAATAAAAAGTGGTGAGCAAATAAGGGTTTGTATGTCTTCTGATTTCTTTTTAGAAGAAGCTGATTCTTGGCGAGAAGAAGCTTGGGATATTATTAGAAAAAGAAAAGATGTTATTTTTTTTATTTTAACTAAAAGAGCGAATAGAATTAAAGAAAATCTTCCTAAGGACTGGAAAGATGGTTGGGAAAATGTTTTTTTAAATGTAACTTGTGAAAATCAAAAAAGAGCTGATGAAAGAATTCCAATTTTACTTTCTGTGCCCGCTAAACATAAAGGAATAATGTGCGCACCTTTCATTGGACCAGTAACAATAGAAAAATATTTAAAAGAGAATCAATTAGAACAAGTTATTGTTGGTGGGGAAAACTATGACGGTGCAAGGCCTTGTAATTTTGATTGGGTAAAAAGTTTACAAAAAGAATGTGTAACACATAACGTTAAATTTTGCTTTATTGAAACAGGTACAAAATTTATTAAAGATGGTAAATTATTTATATTGAAAAATAAGGAATTACAAGCTAAAATGGCCTTTAAATCAAAAATGAATTTTGAAGGTAAGAAAATAAATTGGAAATTATATGATGAATTTTTAAATCCAATAAATAAGGATGAAGTTTATACGCCGTTTTTTTTAGAAAAATGTAAAACTTGTGGTTCAAAACCGATTTGTAATGGTTGTTCAAAATGTGGAAAATGTTTAAAATGATTTATAATAAATGTTGTTATAAATCATTTTTTTTGTTAAAATAAAGTAGTAAAAATAGACTATGTGAGGGTGAAAAAATGATAGCGAAGTTAAAAGAAAATCCAAAAGCAATAATTTTATTAATAATGTTATTAATAGTAATATCTATAGGAATAAGTTATGCTTATTGGCGATATTCAGTAATGCAAACAAATGAAAATAAATTAACAAGTAGTTGTTTAAACATAACTTTAACAGAAGAAAGTGATGCAATAAATTTAGAAAAAGCATATCCAATAACAGATGAAGAAGGAATGAATTTAACACCTTATACATTTACAATCAAAAATACATGTGATTCATCTATAAGTTATGAAGTTGCTCTAGGAATATTAGAAGAAAGTGATTTAAGTAGTAGTTATATAGCAGCAGTGTTAGATACAAATGAAATAAAAAAATTAAATGAATATCCAGAAGTAGAAATAGAAGGATATAAAGAAGGAAGATTATTACAAACAGGAAGTTTGTCATATGAAGAAGAAAAAACATATAGTTTAAGAATATGGATGGATGAAAGTGTAACACCAGAAGATGTTGAAGCAATGAATAAAGCATTACATTCAAAAATAGTAATAACAGCTTCAATTAACAAAGACCAAATTATTAAAGAAGAATATAAAGAGACAATCTTAAATGGAGCAGATCCAATAATTAAAGATGAATTAATACCAGTAACAATAGATAGTGATGGAACAGTCAAAAAAGCAGACATTGGAAGTGAATGGTATAGCTACGAAAAAAAGAATTGGGCGAATGCCATTATTTTAAAAGATGAAACAGAAGATTATTTAGCTGGAGAAGTAATACCAGAAGATGCAATCGAGAGTTATTTTGTATGGATTCCAAAATACCGTTATCAATTATGGGATTTAGGCCAATATAATAGTTTAACAACAATAGATGAAAGCAAAGTACATAAAATACCAATAATCTTTGGTGATTACAATACAAGTGATAGTAAAGAAAATGAATGTACAACCCCAATGGAAAGTGGCGAGACAGGAAACTGTCAAGTAGGAGACTACATGACACATCCAGCATTCTTAAGTATACCAAGTACCGGATTTTGGGTTGGCAAATTTGAAACAGGAACAATATTAACATCAGATTATAATGTCAGAAATGGCGAAGCTATTCAAATCAAACCAAATGTAAGTTCATGGCGAAATATTCAAGTAGCTAATGCCTTTTATACCACCTATGATTACAAAAGAAACTTAGATAGTCATATGATGAAAAATACAGAGTGGGGCGCAGTAGCCTATTTACAACACAGTAAATATGGAAGTGCGACAAGTGTCCGAATAAATAACAATTCATCATACATAACAGGTTATCAAGCCAATAATGAACCAACATGTGGTTGGACAAATACTAATGAAGAATGTAATAAACAATGTAATGATGATAGTTGTAATATAGCATATCCAAATAGTGTTTTAGCAAGTACAACAGGCAATATTAGCGGAATTTATGATATGAGTGGTGGAAGTCATGAATATGTCATGGGGGTAATTTTAGATCAAAATAATAAACCAATGAGTGGTCGAAATAGTAAAAAAAATTCTGGTTTTAACGGTCCATTTGGCTGCCCAACATGTGATAATGATACATCAGGCTTAACAGAATTAACAAATGGTTATGATTTTCCAGATTCAAAATATTTTGATGTTTATTTTTATAACGATTCATATGGAAATTATGAAAAAAGAATATTAGGTGATGCTACGGCCGAAATGGGGCCATTTAGTATTCAAACTTTTTTAACTAACTCAAATCAAATAGGAAGTTGGTACAATGATGTTTCTTGGTTTGCTTGGAATACTCACCCTTGGATTACTAGAGGATTTAGTTATACTGGAGGATTAAATGCTGGATTGTTTGCTTTTAATTATTATTATGGTGATGCAATTTATAATACTTTTCGTCTTATATTATCGCCTGTTTAGATATTGTTGAATCAAGAAATTATTAAAATAATTTAAAATTTATATTATTAAAAAAGTTAAAAAAATATGTAAAAAATTTAATTTTTATTAATATTTTAGTAAAATTTAAATTTACTATATTTATTTTGAAAATAAATTTTTTTAAATGTTTGTATTAAATCTTTAAATATTTGTGATAAAATTATAATTGAAAGGAATGAGATAATGTCAAGAATAATAGATGTTTTAGCGCGTGAAGTGCTAGATTCAAGAGGAAATCCTACTGTTGAAGTTGAAGTTTTTACTGAAAGTGGAGCTCATGGAAGAGCGATTGTACCAAGTGGAGCTTCAACTGGAGAAAGAGAAGCTTTAGAACTTCGTGACAATGATAAAACTCGTTATTTAGGTAAAGGAGTTTTAAAAGCTGTTGATAATGTTAATACAGTTTTAAAAGATGTTGTTATAGGAATGGATGTTACAGATCAAGTTGCTATTGATCATACTTTAATTGAAGCAGATGGAACAAAAGATAAATCAAAATATGGTGCTAACGCTATTTTAGGAATAAGCTTAGCAGTTGCCCATGCCGCCGCTGATTTTTATGGTCTTCCTTTATATCGCTATTTAGGAGGAATTAATACTAAAACAATGCCAGTACCAATGATGAATGTTTTAAATGGTGGCAGTCATGCTGATAGTTCAGTTGATTTTCAAGAATTTATGATTATGCCTGTTGGAGCTACTTCTATTAAAGAAGCAATTAGAATGGGTAGTGAGGTTTTTCATCATTTAAAGAATGTTTTAAAAAGTAAAAATCAAGTTACAGCTGTTGGTGATGAAGGTGGTTTTGCTCCAAATTTAGAAGATAATGAAGCCCCTTTAAAATGTATTGTAGAAGCTATTACAGAAGCTGGCTATGTTCCTGGTAAAGATATTTGTATTGCTATGGATGTTGCAGCTAGTGAGTTTTACAACAAAGAAACTAAAATGTATGATTTAAAAAAGAGCAATGGTGGATCAAAAACAACTGATGAAATGATTTCCTGGTACGAAGAACTTATTTCTAAATATCCAATTATATCAATTGAAGATGGTTTAGGTGAAAGAGATTGGGATGGATGGAAAAAACTTACTGAAAGACTAGGAAATAAAATTCAATTAGTTGGTGATGATTTATTTGTAACAAATCCAGAAATTCTAAAAGAAGGAATAGAAAAGAAAATTGCTAATTCAATTTTAATTAAAGTTAATCAAATAGGAACTTTAACAGAAACTTTTGATGCAATGGAATTAGCTAAAAAAAATGGATATACGGCAGTAGTTTCACATCGATCTGGAGAAACTGAGGATACAACGATTGCCCATATTGCTGTTGCATTTAATGCTGGCCAAATTAAAACTGGTTCTTTATCTAGAACAGATCGAATAGCTAAATATAACGAATTAATGCGTATTGAAGAAGAATTAGATGATGTAGCAATTTATCCTGGAAAAAAGGCATTTTATAATATAAATAAAAACTAGTAAATTTAAGTTTACTAGTTTTCTTTTACTCTTTTATAAGGAATAATCATGTTTATTAGAAAAATTATTTCATCAATTTGTTTAAATATTTCTCTTAATAAAGAATATAAAATTTTTTTCTATTCTTTCAATAGTTTTTATATATTAGCATAAAAATAGCTTCTTTTTATGTGAAAAATCTTTAATTTAGACATTTTCTTGACTTTTAAAACTTTACGTAAAATAATTTTATATGTTATACTGTCTTAGGTGAGTAGTATGACAAACAAAAATACGTATGATGAACACTCAATAAAAATATTGGAAGGATTAGAAGCTGTTAGAAAACGTCCTGGTATGTATATTGGTTCAACTGATAAAAGAGGAATGCATCATTTAGTTTGGGAAATTGTAGATAACTCAATAGATGAAATTATTAATGGATATGGCGATTATATTAAAATAACTTTAAATAAAGATCAATCAATAACTATTGAAGATAATGGTCGTGGAGTTCCGATAGGTAAACATGAAAGCGGAAAAAGTACACCTGAAGTAATTTATACAATTTTACATGCAGGTGGCAAATTTGAAGAAGCAGGATACAAAGTATCTGGAGGTCTTCATGGTGTTGGTGGCTCAGTAGTAAATGCTTTATCAACATATATGGAAGTTACTATTTACCGTGAAGGAAAAATTAGTCAGATTAAATTTCATGATGGAGGTAAGGTATTAAGTCCATTAAAAACAATTGGTGAATCTAAAAAAACAGGTACAATAGTTACTTTTTTACCTGATAAAGAAATTTTTAAAAATTGTAATTTTTCTTTTACAACAATTTGTGAAATAATGCAAGAAAGTGCATTTTTACTTTCTAATGTTACGATTGAAGTAATTGATGAAGAAGATAATTTAAATGCTAAATATCATTATGAAAATGGAATTGTTTCATTTGTTGAATATATTAATGAAAATAAAAACGCTTTACATAAACCAATTCATTTTACAAATACAAAAAATAAAATTGAAGTAGATATTGCTATGCAATATACTGATTCTTATAATGAACAAATTTTATCTTTTGTAAATAATGTTAAAACTGGTGATGGTGGTTCACATGAAGTAGGGTTTAAAACAGGTATTACTAAAGCCTTTAATGATTATGCCAAAGCTAATAATGTTTTAAAGGGAAAAGACGCTAGTTTAAGTGGTGATGATGTAAGAGAAGGATTAAGTGCTATAATTTCAGTTAAAATAC
This sequence comes from uncultured Bacilli bacterium, assembly GCA_944364655.1. Lineage (GTDB taxonomy): Bacteria > Bacillota_I > Bacilli_A > RF39 > UBA660 > Ventrenecus. The sequence continues at coordinate 19,300 of CALVWG010000020.1, forward strand.
CTGAAGATTTATTGCAATTTGAAGGTCAAACTAAAGGTAAATTAGGAACACCGGAAGCAAGAAGTGTAACAGAAAGTATTACTTATGAAAACATCAAGTTCTTTTTAGAAGAAAACAAAGAAATTGCATTAAGTATTTTAGAAAAAGCCCAAAAAAGTAAAGATGCTCGTGAAGCTGCAAGAAAAGCTCGTGAGCAAGTAAGAAAAGGAACAGGAAAAAATAGCAAAGAAAGAGTTTTAAGTGAGAAGCTTGCTAAAGCAACAGGTAAAGATTATGCTAAAAATGAACTATTTTTAGTCGAGGGTGATTCAGCAGGTGGCTCAGCAAAACCAGTTAGAAATAGGGAAACACAAGCAATTTTGCCTTTAAGAGGAAAAGTATTAAACTGCGAAAAAGCTAGTCAACATGAGATTGAAGCCAATGCCGAATTAAGACAAATTGAATATGCAATTGGTGCAGGTCTTGGACAAAGTTTTGATTATAAAGAATCTAATTATGGTAAAGTAATTATAATGACTGATGCCGATGTTGATGGTTCACACATTCAAATCCTTTTAATAACTTTCTTTTATCGTTTTATGCGTCCTTTAATTGAACAAGGAATGCTTTATGTGGCAACTCCTCCTTTATATGCGATTGAAACTAGTAAAGGAAAAGAATATATTGCTACAGATGAAGAATTGGAAGAAAAGAAAAAAACATTAAAAGGAAATTATAAAGTACAAAGATTTAAAGTTTTAGGAGAAATGGATCCTGATGAACTTTATGAAACTACAATGGACCCTAAAAACAGAAGATTAATGCGCGTTTCTATAACTGATGCTGCTTTAGCTGAAAAAAGAGTTCATGTCTTAATGGGGGATGAAGTAGCGCCTAGAAAAGAATGGATTAATGAAAATGTTGACTTTACATTAGAAGATGATTTTCGTAAATAAATAATTTAAAAGGACGTGATGTAAATGGCCAAGAAAAAAGAGAGTCAAAATATTGTTGAAAAAATATTTGAATATAGTTTAGAAGAAATAATGGGAGACTGCTTTGGTAAATATGCTAAAGAAATTATTCAAGAAAGAGCTTTGCCAGATGTAAGAGATGGTTTAAAACCTGTTCAAAGAAGAATCTTATATGGTATGTATTTATCTGGATATACTTATGATAAACCTTACAGGAAAAGTGCTAAAGCAGTTGGTGAAATTATGGGTAATTTTCACCCTCATGGAGATTCATCAATTTATGACGCTTTAATTCGTATGTCTCAAGCTTGGAAAATGCGAAAAGTTTTAATTGATGTTCATGGTAACAACGGCTCAATAGATGGTGATGGTCCTGCCGCAATGCGTTATACAGAAGCAAGACTTTCTAAATTTGCTAGTGTTATGTTAAATTCAATTAAAAAAAATACTGTTGAGATGGCCTACAACTTTGATGATACAACATTAGAACCAACAGTTTTACCAGCATCTTTCCCAAATCTTTTAGTAAATGGATCAACTGGAATTTCTGCAGGATACGCGACTAACATACCAACTCATAATTTAGGGGAAGTAATAGACGCAACTATAAAAAGAATAGATTCACCAAATTGTAAACTTGAAACAATTATGGAAATTCTTCCTGGGCCTGATTTTCCAACTGGCGGTGTAATTGAAGGAAAAGAAGGATTAATAGAAGCTTATAAAAATGGTAAAGGAAAAGTTGTTTTAAAAGCAAAAACAGAAATAGTTACTAACGGTAGTAAAAAACAAATTATTGTACATTCTATACCTTATGAAGTTGTTAAAGAACAATTAATTAAGAAAATAACAGATATAAAATTAGATAAAAAAGTAGAAGGTATTAATGATATAATTGATGAATCTGATACTAAAAATATGGCTAGGTTAGTAATTGATTTAAAAAAGGAAGCAAACGCTGAATTAATTTTAAATTATTTATTTAAAAATACTGATTTACAAATAAATTATAATTTTAATATGGTTGCTATAGTTAATCGTCGGCCAAAATTAGTAGGTATTTTAGAAATATTAGATGCTTTTATTGTTCATCAAAAAGAAGTTATAACAAGAAGAACAAAATTTGATTTAGAAGTAGCAAAAAAAGATTATCATATTTTAGAAGGTTTAATTAAAGCTATTTCTATTTTGGATGAAGTAATTGCAACTATTAGAAAAAGTAAAAATAAAGCTAATGCAATTGAAAATTTGGAAAAAAACTATGCTTTTACTTATGAACAAGCTAAAGCTATTGTAGAATTACAATTATATCGTTTAACAAATACTGATATTTTAGATATAGAAGAAAAAATGAAAGAACTTGCTAAAAATATGCATATATGGGAGCAAATTTTGGCAAATGAAGAAGCTTTAAAATATGTTATGAAAACAGAGTTAAAACAAATAAAAAAAGAATATGCTGATCCAAGAAGAACTGAAATAAAAGATGAAATAACGGAAATAAAATTGGATATGAAAAGTATGATTCCAAAGGAAAATGCTATTGTCATAATTACAAATGAAGGTTATGTAAAACGGGTTAGTCAAAAAGTTTATCAGGCAAATACTGATGAAACAACAATGAAACCAGGTGATTTTGTAACTAATATTTTTGATTTAACAACTTTAGATAATATTTTGCTATTTACAAATTTAGGAAATTATATTTTCTTGCCAGTTCATAAAATTCCAGAAGGAAAATGGAAAGAGTTAGGTAAACATATTAATAATATTGTGTCTTTAAATCCAGAAGAAAAAGTTATTGCGTCATTTATATATGAAAAAGATAAAGAGATTGTTTCTGTAACTAAAAATGGCATGATTAAAAGAACTAAGGAAAGCGAATATGAAGTTTCTAGAACATCTAAAGCCATGACTTCAATGAAGTTAAAAGAAGATGACGAGGTAGTATCAGTTATACTAGCTAAACCAGATATTTTAACTGTTTCTAAAGGTGGTTATTATTGTAAATTTAAAAAACAAGAAATTCCATTAGTTGGAGTAAGAGGAACTGGTGTAAAAGCAATGAATTTAAAAGATGATCAAATAGTTGTTGCTTTGGGATTAGAAAATGAAGAATATTTAACTATTTTTACAAATAAAAATACGGCAAAAAGAGTTAAATTATCAGATTTAGAAGAAACTGGAAGAGCAAAAAGAGGAAATTCTATTATAAAAAAGGTTAAGTCTTCACCTTATGAAATAAGTAATGTTTTAAATACTAACGCTAAAACTGAAATTGTTTTAATAAATGAAGATGGAAAAAAAGAAATAAAAAATAGTGAAATTCCAATAATGGATTTACAAAGTACTGGTTCAGCTATTTCTAAAAAAACAATTCTATATTCTTTAATAAATGTAGAAATTAATAAAAAAAATGAAGAAATTAAATCATTAAAGAATGAACAACAATCTTTTCAATTAGATGACTTTAAATTATAAAAATCTTTGTGACTTTTCAGTAAAAATGTCTCTATTTAGAATGACTTTAAATTATAAAAATCTTTGTGACTTTAAATTATAAAAATCTTCTTGTTTATTTAATGAAAATCATGCTATACTTATTAAAATAGAAAGAAGATGTATTATGAAAAAGGCGTTAATAGTATGTATCTTCCTAACCAGTCTAGTTGTTCTGGGGGGGGGTATATTGAGTAAAAAAGAAAATCAGAAACAATTAGATAATCTTGAAAATATAAAATTAGCAATATATGTAAATAATGAAAAAACAAAAACTATTCCAACAAAAGGAGAAAATATTTTTGATGAAACAAAAAGCAGTTGTACAAATGATGCTTATATAATATGGGATTATGAGTCGTGGAGTCCAATAGTCAAAAATGTAACTACAAGTTTAACAAAATGTAATTTATATTTTAAAAAAGGATATAGTGAAGCA
>CALVWG010000021.1 GCA_944364655.1 uncultured Bacilli bacterium
CACATACCATTAAGTTCTTTTCTAAAAAGACTATTTATATGACTGCAAACTAAAGAAATATCTTCTTGAGTATAACAATTTAAAGAGATTCCTTTAGGAATTATTCTACGAATAAACTCGTGAACGTTTTCAATTGCTCCTTTTTCATAGGAAGAATACGGATGACAATAAAAAATGTTGCAGTTTGGTAAGATAGAAATAAATTTTTGAAAATCTATAAATTCTGTACCATTATCTGTTAAAAGAATTTCAAAGATTTGATTAGTCACTGCTTGTGGAAGAAGTTGTGTAAATGTACTTAAGGTACGAATAATTTCATCCTGAGTTTTTTTATCAATTAGAAAAGCGAGTAAAAATTTGATTTTTACAATTTCTAAAGTGAACAATACTTTTTGATTTTGACCTTTAATCCCCTCAACTGTATCCATCTGAATTTCAACAGCATTAGGATGGTTTTGTTTGTAACAAAGATAGTTTTCGTAAGTATGACCAGTAATGTCTCGCTTATATTCTTTGTTTTCTTCTTTAAAAGTAAGTTTTCTGTTGTTTCTTGGTAATTCTTTGGAAGAGATTGCTAAGAAACCCTTTTTTATTTGATCATATAAGGTAGATTCTTTAAAAGCAAATCCTCTTTTATTAATAACTTCGATAGCATGATAAACACTCTTTGTACTTTTTATTAGATTAATTAAATCTGTATTTAAAACTTTTAATTCTTCTTCTGAATAATGCATACCTTTTCTATGTTCGCTTAAAGAAATTTTATATTCTTCTATAGCTACAAGTGCAGTATAATAGTATTTGACCTGTCTACAATGTTGTTTGGTGGTACAACCGTTGCACACATGAGGTGCAGAAGATAATTTTTCACAAAGAGTAAATTTACGTTTAGCACAGGTCTTGTAGCAATCGAAAAATCTATACGTACATGAATTGTAATGTAAACACGGATTATTTTTAGAAAAACAAGAAGGAAAGACAATTTGTTTATGTTTTTCTATATCTCTAGAAATAGTTGAAAGTGGACGAGATAAAGTTTTAGAGATTTCTGACAAAGAATAAGAACAATTCAAAAGATTTTCGATTGTTTTTCTTTCTGTAATCGATAGATGTTTATTTGCTTTCATATTCACCAATAACTTCTAATTCAATACATTCAAAAATATATTGAATATTTTTTAAAAGATGATCTGTAAACAAAAAGATATTTTCCACATCTTGGATTTCAGATAAGATTTTTTTTCCATTTAAAAGATCAAATAAATCACCAATTCTATTTGATAATTGATTAATAATAAGTGCAATAATTAAAAAATAAAAAGAAAGTAATTCATTATTTGAAAATAAATTTGTAACAGAATCTTGAGAATCTAAAATTTCATGGAAAGTTTCAAGCATGGATTCTAAAGAAACATTTATTTCTGAAATGTCTATGTTTTTAAAATCATTATAACTATATAATAAAATAGACTTATATAAGTCTTTACTGTTTTCAATATCTAAAATATAGATTTTATAATCCATATATAAATTTTTCATTGTATTTTTCATTTAATACCTCAACATCTTTCTATAATGAACAATAACCCCTTTTTATTTATTTTGTATTAGCACATAATTTCATCACCTCATTTATACCTAGTCTATCTTATAAATAAATAATAAAAAAACATTTAGTCTGAAACTAAATGCAAATATATGATTTATATTATTCTTATTACTATTTTTTAAAGGTTTTTGATTAGTCTGAAACTAAATGCAAATCCTATTCTGATACTAAATGCAAAAAGTATACCTTCTTTTGCATTTACTTTCGGAATTCAGATTTTTTAGAAAAAATCAAAAAAACACTTGCATAGACACTATTTCTATGGTAAGATTAATACGTTCTTGGGGGATTAGCTCAGTTGGCTAGAGCATCTGCCCTGCACGCAGAGGGTCGCGGGTTCGAGTCCCACATCCTCCACCAGAATAAAATTAAACTCGAATTATTCGAGTATAAATATAACTAACTAGAAATAGTTAGTTTTTTTTATCAAAAACAGTAGTAATTTTTCTTAAAATCATATACAATATTTTTAGAGGAGCGAGAGTTTATGAAAGAATTTAAAAACAAGAATATTGAAAAGGCTTATCAAAAAGTTTTGAATTTACTTTATGTTAGTTTATTTTTATTTGCTTTAGGGTGTATTTTAATAGGTTATAGCATTTTAAAAAATGAAAAAGTTGAACCAGTTTTTTTAGATGATGTTATTGTAAATGATCCTAAAGAAGATGTTTATAGTTATGTTGATATAATTTCTGAACCAGCTTTATTTGCTGAGTATAGCGATAGTTCTAAAAAAGCTTATTTTGTTGAAGATGAAAATTATTTATATGTTGTGATAATGAATGATAGTACTTATAACGATCTTGTTTCTAAAGAATACCCTGTAAGAATTACTGGCTATACCCAATATGTAACAGAAGATTTAAAAGAAGTTGCAATTGATACAATGAATGAGGGAATTGAAGATGAAAAACTTACAATTTCAGATTATGAAAACTTATTTGGGTCTATAGTTTTAGATTTAGATATGAATCCTTTATTCTTTAATGATTTACTTTTAGTTATAGGTGTACTATTAGGCTTTATTGCGATTATTATTTTAATTGTCTTTATTTGGATAAAGATTCTTTATAAAAGAGGTTTAAAAAAGTTAAGTGCTGAAGAAATTGCTAAAATAACTAAAGAAGTTAATGATGAAAAAAATGCTTTCTTTTATCAAAAAGCAAATATTTATTTAACAGAGCATTATTTAATAAGTTTAACTAATCGTTTTGAAGCTATTCCTTATAAAGATATTATCTGGATGTATCCTTTTGTTGTAAGACAATATGGATTTAGGACTAGTCAAAGTATAATTGTTGTTACTAAAGATGGTAAAAAACATACAGCTTTATCTATGAATGTTATTACTAAAGCTAATAAAGAAGTATATCAAGAAATTTATGATACTATTTTAGAGAAAAATGCAAAGATATTAAATGGTTTTAATAAAGAAAACAAAAATAAAGTAAAAGAAATTGTTAATAAAAAAGCATCTTAAAATGCTTTTTTTTGATATAATATTTTCTCAAAGGAAGAATGTTATGAAAAAAGACGCTATTTTATTATCTAAAAATGATGTTTTAAATTTAAAAAATAAGCAGATAGCTGTTGGAAGTGAAGGAACTATTTATCGTGTTGGAAATGGTGTATTGTATAAAATTTATCATCATTATTCTGATGAAGTTTTATTTAAAATTGAACCTATATATGATGAGGATGGGGTAAATATTGCCAACTATAAAACTGGAAAAAAGGAAATTTTAAAAAATAATACGTTGCGATATATGAATGAGGAAGGAATGCGATTGTCAAGAGAAGAAGCTTTATATAAAGCAATTGAAAGACAAAAAGAAATTTATCAAACTTTTTTACCTCAAAATATTATTTATGTTGATGGTAGAATAAAAGGCTGTGTTTTGCATGAACATAAACATTCTTTAAATATATATAAATTAGATTTTTTTCCTTTTCGATATCGTTTGGAAATTTTAAAAAAACTTTTAATTAAAGTTCAAGAATTAGTAGAGCATAATATTTACCATATTGATTTAGCTCAGCGACCTAATAAATTGTCTTTAAATACTAATATTCTTTTACAATTTCCAAATAATCCACAAATTATTGATTTGGATGGTCATTCAGCAATTTATACAGAATTTTTTTCAAAAGAAGCTTTAAAGAAAACAGAAGCAAGTTTTGCAATGTTGTTAATGGAGATACTAACAAATATGGATTTAGAAAGTTATTTAAATAATATGGCTGTTGAAGGCATTTTGAATCCTAATGAATTAGAAAACGTTATTATTGAAACTATTATGCAAGCAAGTAAAAATAGAATTGAACCTTTAATGATTAAAAATTTTTTGCATAATGAATTAAGTTTAGATAGAATGGATTTTTATTTAAATAAACTTTCAAGAAAAATAAATTTATAATATTTGAATATTAATTATTTGATCAAAATAAATTGTTGAGTTGTCTTCTAAAAAGATTTCTTTTTGATAATAATTTAAAAATGATATTTTGGATTTTTTTTGATAAGCTTTTTCATTATAAAAATATTTTATTAAAACATTTGCTTTAGTGTGATAAGCATTTAGTAAATTTTCTTCGTTTAATTTTAAAGTATCTTCACTTAGAATGGGCTTGGCTATTTTTTGTTTATTATTTTCAATTTCTTTTTCAATTTCGCTTGTTTTAAATAGGGACTCGAAGGGAGCCCATTTAATAGCGTTTCTTTCTTTATTCATGATGACCTCCTATTTGGTGATTTCTAGTTTTTATTGTTGAATTTTCTAAAAGACTTGAAGCTTTTAAAATACTATTTTTGCCAAAGCGTTCATGAACTTGATCAATGGCTGAGGCTATTTTGGCTTGTTCTTGTTTTTGTTCGAATGATTCAAAAATATTTAGTTGTAAATGGTTTTTTTCATGCAAAGAACCAAGATTAATACTAACTTTTCTAATTGGCATATTTTCTTCATAAAATTTGTCAAAAATAGTTAAACAAATAGAGTAAAGTATTTCTTCTTCATCGGTTGCTTCAATTAATTTTTGAGAGTGAAAGAAACCTCCGCCTACATTTTTAGAATAACTAATACCTAAACCAACTAGACAAGTTTCTTTTTTTTCTAATCTTAGTCTTTTAGTTAAAACTTCTAACATTTCTTTAATAATTAAATATATTTCTTCATTGTAATAATCTTTAAATAGAACTTGGCTATGACTAAAAGATTTTTCTTTTACTTCTTTTTGAAAGTCTCTAATTCTTGAATTATCAATACCATTTGCGTGTTCTAAAAGTTCTAAGCCAATAATTCCAAATTTCTTTTTTAATAATTCTTTGTTTTGTTTAGCTAAATCGCCAATTGTTTTAATTCCTAAATTGTTTAATCTTTTTTCTAAGCGAGGACCTATTCCCCAAACTTTAGATAACGGGGTAATTGGCCAAAGTTTTTTAGGCACATCTTCATAATTCCATTTGGCAATGCCATTTTTGTATTTTTTGGCTTCAATATCCATTGATAATTTAGCTAGTAAAAGATTAGGGCCAATTCCACATGTGGCTGTTAAACCAGTTTTTTCTTCAATGGTTTTTAATATCTCTTGGGCTAATTCATAGTCAGTTTTTCGAAAATAATTTAAGTAGTCAGTTACATCTAAAAAGCATTCATCGATAGAGTAAATGTGTAAATCTTCAAAGCTAACAAAATCTGAATAAATTTGAACTACTTCTTTAGATTTTTGAATATAAAGGCGCATTCTTGGGGGAACAATAGTATATTTTATATTTTTAGGAATGTTATATAGTCTAGTTCTTCCAGCAATGCCTTTTTGTTTTAGATAAGGACTTACTGCTAAGGTGATGGCCCCGTTTCCTTGATTTTTATTAGCTACAACTAAAGGAGTGGTAAAGGGATCAAGTCCTCGTTCAACACATTCAACTGATGCGAAAAAACTTTTTAAATCTATACATAAAATATGACGATTAATTTTTTCCATTAAATGCTCCTTTCTAAACATTTGTTCGATATAATTATAACGCGATTATTTATTTTTGCCAAATGGTAATTGTTGGAAAATTACAATATTGTAATTGCAATTGGGTTGTTTTTTTTATTAAGTATGGTAAAATGATTTTAATAGAGGGTGAATTGATATGCAAAATTTAAAAAAATATATTCCAAATATTTTAACTGCTAGTCGTTTAGTATTTACACCTATTGTAATATTTTTGGGATTAACAAATCATTATAAAATTTTGATTTTTATAGCTATTATAATTGCCTTTACAGATTTTTTAGATGGCAGGTTAGCTAGAAAATGGAATGTAGTAAGTGAACTTGGAGCTCGTTTAGATGTAATAGGCGACAAAATGTTAGCAATCGGTTTATTAATTATTTTAATTATTAAAAATCATGCCTTTTTTTATGTCTTGGTTTTAGAATGTATTATTAGTGTTTTAAATTTATATTTTTATTTTCGAAAGGGTATTGCTGCTTCATTATTAGTTGGTAAATTTAAAACATGGATTATTTTTATAACAATTATTTTAGGATTTGTTGGTTTAGTAATTCCTTGGTTTAGTAATTATGTTAATATCTTTATTTATTTAACAGCTATTTTACAAGTTGTGACGGTAATTTGTTATTTAGTTTATTTAATTAAAACACCTAATCAAAAAAAAACGAACTTGAAAGTTATTTAGAATATTATCAAATAATTAAACCTATTTTGAAAGAAGCGGAAATGCAAAAAAGAAAAGATTATCCGCATCATATAAATGAATCTGTTTATGCTCATGTGTTAAGAGTTTCATATGATTGTTATCGAATTGGTAAATTTTTACATATGGATTATAAAAGCTTAGCAATAGCGGGATTATTGCATGATTTTTATGAAAGGCCTTGGCAATATTCAAAAGAAAAAAAGCCTTTTTTACAACAACATGCTTTTACCCATGCACGTGAAGCAGTTATAAATTCTAAAAAAATTTTTGGTAAAGAAGTTGTTACCCCAAAAATAGAAAGTATTATGATTACACATATGTTTCCAGTTAATAAAAAAATTCCAAGAAATAAAGAAGCTTGGTTATTAACTTTAGTAGATAAAGCTGATTCGATTGATTTTATTTTACATCCGGTTGCTTTATATAAAATTTTTCGGCATAAAGATTATCAAGAAACTAGAAAGGAAACTTTAAAGAAAATTCATCAAAAAATTAGAGAATTAGAAAAGCTAGATAATAGTAAGAAGGTTGTAAAATAATGTTAAGTTATTTGCAATCTTTTTTTTTGTTGTGTATAATTAAGGTGGTGAATAGCGTATGGCAAAGAAAAAAAAATCAAGTTCAGAAAGTTCAAAAAGTCCTGGTTATAGTGTTGAGTTAGTGGGGCTAGTCTTAATATTAATTGGTTTGATTGGCTTTGGTTTTGGACCAGTAGGGTCTTTATTAAAAAAATTTGCTATGTTTCTTTTAGGAGAATGGTGGCCACTTATTTTAATTTTTGTTTTAGTAATTGGTTTTTACATGTTAATTAAAAGAAAGTTACCTAATTTTTTTAGTGCTCGTTATATAGGAATATATTTAATCTTAATTGTTATTTTAGTTTTGAGTCATTTAACTTTTATTTCTTCTGTTAAAGAACCGGCAGAGATTTTTGAAAATACAATTAATAATTATATGAGTCGAGTAGCTTCAATTGGCAACAATAACGCTTTAACAAGTTCTGGGCAAACATCAATAGTCATTGGTGGAGGTATTCTTGGAGCATTATTTGCTTTTGGTAGTGATGCTTTGTTTGGCCTTAATGGAACATATATTGTTTTAGCTTTTGTTGGTTTGTTTGGAATTGTGCTTTTATTTAATGTTAATCTTTCTAATGCTTTAAATAGCTTTATTTCTAAATTTAAATGGTTTAAGAAAAAGAGTATTGAAGATCATGAGGATGATGAAGTTACTAAGAAGGAAGCTTTGCTAGATAAGCGACTTCATGAAGTTGATGAAGAGTATGAAAGTCCAAAGTCAATTGTTGTTAATAGCGTTGAAGAACTAAAACATCATGAGTCAAAAGAAGAAGTTTTTGTAGCACCAACAGTTGCAAATCCTTCGTCTGTAATGCCAAATCCTAATTATCAATTGCCCCCAATGAGTATACTTGATGATCCACCAAAAAATAAGAAAATAAATTCTAATCAATTTTTAATTAATAATAAACAAAATTTAGAAAGAGTATTAAAAGATTTTCAAATTGATGGTCATGTAGTAGATATTCATATGGGACCAAGTGTAACGCAGTTTGAAGTAGTCGTTCCAAGTGGTACTAAAGTAAGTCGAATTATTTCTATTAATAAAGAAATTGCTTTGGCTTTAGCGGCTAAAGATGTACGAATCGAAGCACCTATTCCTGGTAAAAGTACAATTGGGGTAGAAATACCTAATCAAGCTATTTCAATGGTAAAATTTAAAGAAGTTTTGGCTAGTAAGGAAATGATTAATGCTAAAGGCGGTGTTCAAGTTGCTTTGGGAAAAGATATTATGGGTATTCCAAGAAGTACAGATTTAACTAAAATGCCTCACTTATTAGTAGCAGGTTCTACAGGAAGTGGTAAATCTGTTTGTATCAATGGAATAATTGGTTCTATTTTGATGCGTTATCGGCCTGATGAAGTAAAGCTAGTTTTGGTTGATCCAAAGCAGGTTGAATTATCAAATTATAATGGCGTTCCACATTTGTTATGTCCAGTTGTAACTGATCCTAAAAAAGCTTCTTTAGTGCTACAAAAAGTTGTTAATGAAATGGATAAACGTTATCACATTTTTGCTGAAAAAGGCACTAAAAAAATAGATGATTATAATAAAATGATCGAAGCTGAAAATAGTAAAAATCCTGATAATAAAATTGCTAGAATGCCTTATATAATTGTTATTGTCGATGAAATGGCTGATTTAATGATTGTTGCAAGAAAAGAAGTGGAAGATTCAATTATGCGAATTACACAACTTGCTAGGGCAGCGGGAATTCATTTGATCGTAGCGACACAAAGACCTAGTACCGATGTAATTACCGGTGTTATTAAAACAAATATTCCATCCAGAATTGCTTTTGCGGTGGCTAGTAATGTTGACTCAAGAACTATTTTAGATAGTCCTGGTGCTGAAAAATTACTAGGAAAAGGAGATATGCTTTTCTTACCAATGGGAGAAAATACCCCAATTCGTATTCAAGGATGCTTTATTTCTGATGATGAAATAAGACGTTTAATTGAAGCTGTTTGTAAAGAACAACAAGCTTGTTACGATGAGTCACTAACTAACACTTTAACGGTTGAAAGCTCATCATCAGCAAGTTCTTCTGAAAGAGAAGAATATGATGATCCTATGTATAACGAAATTGTTGATTTTGCAGTTCAAACTGGAAAAATTAGTGCTTCATTAATTCAAAGAAGATTTAGATTTGGCTATAACCGAGCAGCTAGAATAATAGATTTATTAGAAGAAAGAGGAATAATTGGACCACAAAACGGCTCAAAACCAAGAGAAGTATTAGTTAAAGTAAAAGACCAAGATGAATAAGAAAGTTGGTAGCTTATGAATAAAAAGGGTTTTGTTTTTATTGAAACAATTATTGTAATAGCAGTTTTACTTGCTTCGTTAATGCTTGTTTATACATTGTACGTTAATTCTTTAAGTTCTGAAACAATTAGACTTCGTTATGATGATCCAGCTAAATTATATGAAACTTTTTATATAAAAAAATATTTAGAAAGTTTTAATTTAGATGAATTAAAAAGAAAAATAGATAATGGAGAACCTTATCAGATGATTTATCGAGGTCAAAGTGAAGTTTTTGGTAGTTCATATTCTAATGAAAAGATTTTTTTTGAAAATTTATGGATGGACTTGAATATTAAATCAATTATTTTGCTTCCTTATAATGTTTCGCAATTAGTAAAGTGTCAAGATGGTAATACGGCGGCGATTTGTTCTAATCCAAATTTATTAAATTATTTAAAAACTTTAGATGATGGAGATTCTAGAGCTTACAGATTGGTTATTGAATATGCAACAACTTTGGCTGGGGATAGTTGTATTAGTGCTAGTGGTTGCTTTAATAGTTATGCAAGTGTAAAGGTTGAATAAAAATTTTGGTTAAGATAAAAAAATAAATGATAAGTAATTGACATCATTTATTTTTTTTGCTAAAGTAGGTTTAAGTTAATTGGACTGGTGATTTCTTGGAACATTATTTCACAAATAATCAAAATCTAAAAAGTGAGATTCGCACGATTGATTTTGAAAACAAGGGGATTGTTTTCACTTTTTTTAGTGATTTGGGAGTTTTTGCTAAAAATAAAATTGATTATGGAAGCAAAGTTTTGGTTCAAGAAATAATCAAAAATACTAAAAATAAAACATCTATTTTAGATGTTGGCTGTGGATATGGTTTTATAGGGATTGTTTTAAGTAAAATTTTAAATAGTAAAGTTACGATGATTGATATTAATAAAAGAGCTGTTCATCTTTGTTTAAAAAATATAGAAAAAAATAAAGTTAATGGTGAAGCTTTTGTTAGTGATATTTATGATAATGTTCATGAAAAGTATGATTTAGTTGTTACTAATCCACCTATTAGGGCAGGAAAAAAAGTTGTTTTAAATATTTTAAAAGAAGCAAAAGATTATTTAAATAAAAATGGAGAACTTTGGTTTGTTATTCGGAAAGATCAAGGGGTTAAAAGTGTTATTAAAGAAATTTCAGATACATATATGACTGAGGTGATTAGAAAAGATAAAGGTTTTTATATTGTTCGTGCGAAAACCGCTGACAACTAAGGAATATATTGCTAAAATTATAAATTAGTGACGTGTTAGTTTTTTTGACGTTAAA
>CALVWG010000022.1 GCA_944364655.1 uncultured Bacilli bacterium
AAAAAAAAGAAGAATATAAAATAAATATTACAAATATTAATGAATATAATGATATTAAAAATATAACATTTGAAATTATAGATCAAGACTTATTAAATAAAACTGGTGGGGTAGTTCAAGGAATGAGTGGTTCACCAATAGTTCAAAATGGAAAAATAATTGGGGCAGTAACTCATGTTGTAGTTGATAATCCTTTAACTGGCTATGGAATTTTTATTACAACAATGTTAGAAACTGGCGATAATTATCAGTAAATTATTAGCACTTTACAATAAGTGCTTTTTTTTGTTTAAAAATAAAGTTTTATTTGCTTTTTTAAACTAAACATGCGACAATTAAGAAAAGAATAAGGTAATTAAGAAAATAGTTGCTTTATGGATAAGCAGTTTTACTGTTTTATTAACTGGCTGTTCTATGTACTTAAGTGATGTGGCGAAGATACTAGAATAGCAAAATTGATGACAAAAAAATTTGTCTAATTAAATGTAATAATTAGCTGCAAATGTAGGATTAAAAATATTTTTATTGATTCAAATATTGCTTATGATAGGAATTATCGTTAAAAGCAAAAAAGAATAGGATGATTTGATGAAAAAACATAATTTCGTTCGATTAAAAAATAATAAAGCCAAAATAATATTGAAAGAAAAAAACAGTATAATAATGATGTTAACATTCTTTTTACTTTTTTTAAATATTATAAAATCTTGGTTTTCTCTAGATATAAATGTAGTATTGCTTTTATTACTAAATATACTAGGCTTTTTTCTCAATATTTATGTTATTATAAAATTTATGAAAAATGATAAAAAGAATATATTACAGCTTTTTGTACTTATTTTAGCAATTCTCATAAATTTTGTCCCACTAGCAGATTATAAAGTTTATTTAGAATTTTCTAAGACTAAAGATTTAAGAATGAAAATAATAAATGAATGTCAAAAAAGTAATGAAAATTCTTTCCAAATTTTTTTAGAAGAAAAATACAATGATTTATCGCAAGATGGAATTCTTTTAAATTACGATGGCAAAGTATTTAGTTTTCCTATAAAGACTACCGTTTCTATTTTTGGAGGTTGTTACATAGTTTATACGCCAAAAAAAGAGGATTTAACACATTATATAAGCCGAATTTATTCAATTAAGGAACTGGATGAAAACTGGTACTATATAAAATCGTAATTTGAAATAGTTCATAATAGTAGGTATTAAAGATATTTCAGGGTAGAATGGATTTTGAAGCATAGATTTTATAGCTTATTTTTTTACAATATGTTATATTCTTAATGAGAGTAGATGATTTACTAAAAAGAAAAAGTTTGTTAAAATTTAAACAAATAAAAAGCCGATAATATCGACTTTTTTTATTGAAAGGCATAAGCAGTAATACTGGCAACAATTCCAGCGACCATGATAAACAAAATGATCCAAGTAACTACTTGTCTTACTTTTTTATTCATTATTAAAACCTCTCTTTTTCTTATTAAATTTATCATATATTTTAATATTTGTAAATATACTTTTTTAGGTGATAACTTTGACAAAATATAAAGAATATTTATTAAAAAATAAGTATTTAGTATTATTTATAAGTGTTCTTTTGTTATTTGGAATTATAGTTGGTTTATATTTAGGAATTTCTCATATTGAATTATTACGAGAAGATATTAATTATTATGTAACTAACATTAATTCTAAAACTTATAATTATTTACTTTTTCATTTTTTTGTATTAGTAATTGGCGTAATAACAAGCTTTTTTGCAATAGGTATTCCTCTTTTATGCACTTTAATATTTTATGAAGGAATGAGTATGGGTTTTTTATTAGGAATATTTACTATTACTTACCAAGTTAAAGGATTATTATTTGTCTTGATTTTTTTGATTATTACTAAATTGTTTTATCTAATTTGTTTAATTATGCTTTTTTCTAAAACTCTTCATATAAGCCGAAAAATGATTGGCAAATATATTTATAAAACCGATCCTAGTATAATTATTAATCATTTATTAAAAGGATGTATGGTATGTATAGCTTTAGTTTTGATTTATGATGTAGTTCTTTGGTTTAGTGGTAGTTATATTGTATCGTTCTTTAAATTTCTTTTAACTTAATTTTAAAACTTTATGTTTATGGTTAGACATGCTATAATACATTTATAGGAAGTGGTACTATGTCTAAAGAAAAAGTTATTGTTGGAATGAGTGGGGGAGTGGACTCAGCTGTCAGTGCCTATCTTTTAAAAAAAGAAGGTTATGAAGTTGAAGGCCTTTTTATGCGTAATTGGGACGCCTCTTTAAATAATGATATTTTGGGAAATCCAACTATAAATGGTAGTATTTGTCCTCAAGAACAAGATTATCAAGATGCTTTAAAAGCTTGTGAAATATTAGATATTCCTTTACATCGTGTTGATTTTATTAAAGAATATTGGGATAATGTTTTTACTTATTTTTTAGATGAACTAAAAAAAGGAAGAACACCAAATCCTGATTTATTATGTAATAAATACATTAAATTTGATGTTTTTAAAAAAGAAGCTATGAAATTAGGTGCTGATTATATGGCTACCGGACACTATGCAAGACTAGAAGATGGAAAATTAAAACGTGGTGTTGATCAAAATAAAGATCAAACTTACTTTTTAGCGCAACTAAAACCAGAACAGCTAAGAAACGTTTTATTTCCGGTTGGTGGTTTAACAAAAGATAAAGTTCGAGAAATAGCTAAAGAAGCCAACTTAAATGTTGCAACAAAAAAAGATTCAACTGGTATTTGTTTTATTGGCGAAAGACATTTTCAAGAATTTATTCATAATTATTTAGAGCCAAATCCAGGTGATATCGTAGATGTTACAACTAATAAAGTAATTGGTCGTCATACTGGTTTAATGAACTACACTATTGGTCAAAGAAAAAATGTTGGTTTATCTGGGCAAACAAAAAGACATTATGTCTGTGGTAAAAGCGTTTCTAAAAACATTTTATATGTAGCCTTTGGTGAAGATAACGAATATTTAATGAGTGATAGTTGTACCCTAGAACAAGTTAATTTTTTATCTTCTTTCCATCCAACATTTTGCACAGCTAAATTTCGTTACCGCGGTGAAGATTATTCAGTTCAAGTTGAATATTTAGAAAATAATGAAGTCAAAGTAATTTATCCTGAAAAAGTTAAATCTGTTACTCCTGGCCAATTTTGCGTGTTTTATCTAGGCGAAGAATGCCTTGGTAGTGGCGTTATAAAAGATGTTTATAAAAATGGCGAAAAGTTATGGTATTTGTGCGATTAATCTAAATTTGTTTTACTTTCACTTGACACCAAAATGTTAAGTATATATAATTATAATGTAAATATTAAAGAGAGTAGGCATAAGAATGAATAAATTAAACGAATTATTACAAGAATTAGGAATATCAAAAGTTAGACTAGCAAAATATTTAGGCGTTTCAAGACAAATGGTTTATAATTATCTAGAACTTGATGACCTTAATAAATGGCCTAAAGAAAAGAAAATTTTACTTTATAAATTGCTTGATATAACCGATGATTCTGAAAACGCTATCGAAAAAATTAATGTTACAACTGATTACTTAATGAGCGTTGAAAATCGCTTAAATCAAAGTATGAAAAGTAACAATGATATAGATAATTATTTAGATTTTAAAAATTTAAATAAAGAAGGGCAAACATTATTAACTGACATCGTTAACTTAATTAAAGAAAAATTAAGTGACGAAGAGAGAAGAGAAGAGAACTATTATACATTTTTATATTTATTTCATATGTTACAATCAATGAATAATGTTCCTGAAATTAAATACATTTTTGGATACATGTCTAAAATAACCGGTTTTACTAAACCAGACGAATTTAAGTTTAACGAAGATAAACAATTTATTTTTGAAGGAATTTTGTACTCTGCCCTAACCCTATATAATAATGGGGGAGCCTCACGTAGTAAATTAGCTGAATCGCACCGTCGCTTTGTTCAAGAAATTGAAAAGAAAAACGAAGAAAAGTTAAGCCGTACACAACAGTTAAATACAGTTAGAATCCAAGCATTAAAAGAACTGGGTTATACAGAAATTAATGTTGAAAACGCTGAAGAAGTTTTTGAAAAAATTGCAGAAATTGAATCTCGTGGTTCAATGATTGGAAATGAATAAAATACTAGTTAAGCTAGTATTTTTTTATTGCAAATTACAATTTATTAAAAATAGATAAAAGACTAACAATTAAGTTATTGCATTAAAGTGATAGATTATGCATCTAATAATATTTCGATGCAAATTAGAAGGCTTAAAAATTACCATATAATATATATAATTAAAATATAAAGTTTCTAGTTACTTTTTTTATCATTTTAAATATTGCATAATGTATATTATGTAAACCAGTAAATTTTTTAAAATATATTTATTAATGCTTTCGACTACTTCTTTTTTCCGTTTCTTTCAATTCATTTAAATGGATAATATATTTTTGTTTATTTTTGGCAATATATTCTTGTTCATTAATTAATCCTAATTTCAATTGATCTTCATCAGTCAAAAATCCATAAATATCATTTGCAGCCATATTTTCAAATATGCCATTTATTCCATATAATTCATAAAAATGTTGCATAATCGGATTACTAAATTGTCTTTTATATGCCCAATCTAACATTTTAACTTCTAAAGTTGCGGTATCTTCTTCTTCCGATACTGGTGGAATATAACTTTTAGGTGTAAAGCCAATCTCATCAAGTGTTAAAGGAAAATTATGAATATATCCAAATAAACCACTTGGAAAAAGATAATGTTCTCTATTAATATTTTTTTCTTTAATATTTACAGGATAAATTGCATTATGTTGTAAAAATTCAATGCAATAACCTCGAAGATTTTTATAAGAACACATTTTTTTAGCTATTTTTTGATAAATTAAATCATCTTTAATTGAATAATAATTTTGTAAGTTCTTTTTAATTTCTTGATCTACTACACTCTCTTTTCGTAACATAAATTTTTTGATACTAGGAGTCTGAGAAGTATTTGTAATTAAAAGTTCAATTAATTTTTTTAATTCATTATCTAAACTTAAAGCAATATATTTACTATTTTTAACACATTCCATTCTTTTTAAAGCTTCAATTTGCAGATTATGTAATATTTTTGGAGCTATCCGTAAATTATAATCTTTCGAAATAATTTCGTAAAAACTAATTTTAAAAGTCTTTTTTCTTTCATTTAAAGAAACTCGCGCTATAAAAAAATCAGTATCATTATCAATGCTATTTCGAAAAAAAGCTGGATTATACTTCTTTAATAAATTAATTATTTCTTCACTATTGTAATTTAAAGTAAATAAGCCATCAATAAAAGTGATGTCGGCAAATTCATTATCAACATACAAATCATTTTCGATAAATATAGGAACGTTTAAAACTGAAGCTTTACCCTTTTTAGCTCCCATTAAATAATATCTTTTCATTCCCATCACCTATACATTATTTTACCGAAAATATAGCTATTTGACAATAAAAACTAATTATATTTATCCCTACTCTATTTATTACTAAAAAACAAAGTGATTAATAAATAAAAGAAGCATTCCAATAATAAAGCCCAAAATAATATATTTATTTTCATAATAACTAAGTGCTTTAGGAAGAAGCTCGTTAATAGCTAAAGTTATCATTAAACCTGCTACAAATAGTAAAATAAAGCCTATCATCGCGTTAGTTATAAAATTTCTTAGAAACAAAAACGCTAATACAGCACCCAATGGTTCAGCCAAACCCGAAATAAAAGTTTTTTTAATAGCTTCTTTTTTGCTTCCTGTTGCATAATAAATAGGAACTGCAATACTAATTCCTTCAGGAATATTATGTAACATTATAGCTATACTAATTTTTAAACCAACTTCCATATTTTGATAACTGCTTAAAAAAGTTACAATTCCTTCTGGTAAATTATGAAGCATTAAAGCTAACATAGATAATATACCAAGTCTATATAAATCCAAATTATTACTTTTTTTCTCTATTTTTTTGTTAATAAAACAAACACTAAAAATACCTAAAGTAAAAATAATTAATGAAATAAAAAAGCCTTTTACTAATTTATATTCCGTTAAAATAGCATAACTAGCTTCAGGAACTAATTCAGTTACAGAAATACCAATCATAATTATCAATGATAAACTCAAACAAAATGTAATAAATTTATTAATGTTTTCTCTTTGCCATTTTTTAAAAATTACTAAAGATCCTAATACGGTAGATAATCCGGCAATAGAAGAAATTAATAAAGGCATTAAAAAAGACATATTATCACCTACCCTAACATATGATTATTAAGCTTTTTTTATACATATTTGTAATTTATAAATACCAAACATTGGTAATTAATTTATTTTTTTTGGTGTATGACTTTCAAATAATTTACCATAATACTAGTGGGAGGTAAAATTGATATGAAAAAAAATAATAAACAAAGTCGTTCTAGAAAAAATGAAAACAGACAAAATTCTAGAAAAGAAGAAAATCGTAAATCAGAACGTAAAAATTGTGATTAATTAGTAAAAAAAGAATGATGATGTTTATCATTCTTTTTTGCTACGTGGATGACTACTATCATATTCTTTTTTAATATGTTCTTTAGATACATGGGTATATATTTGAGTCGTACTTATATTTTCATGACCTAAAAATTCTTGAATAACACGTAAATCAGCTCCATTATTTAATAAATGTGTAGCAAATGAATGTCTTAGAATATGAGGACTTACATTTTTATTAATATTATTTTTTTGACAAATTCCTTTTATTAATTTAGTAAGACCTTGTCTAGTTAAAGGAGTTCCACGATTATTTAAAAAAAGTTCTTCATAATTTTTATTGTTTTTTATCAATAACGAACGATATTCTGTAAGATATAATTCTAAATATTTATGACTTGTTTCATTAAAAGGAATAATTCTTTCTTTGCTTCCTTTGCCTTCTACTCGAACTAAATAATTATCTAAATCAACATTAGTAAATCGTAAACTTAAAAGTTCACTAACCCGCATACCAGTGGCATATAATAATTCAAGCATTGCTTTAGTTCGGTAGTCATATGGCGTAACAAGATTAATATTTAATAATCTATCAACTTCTTCATAAGTTAAATATTTAGGTAGTTTTTGAGGAATTTTAGGCATATGAATTGTTTCACAAGGATTAAATTTTGTTAAATTTTCATTGATGCAAAACAAATAAAAATTTTCTATCACAGTAAAATAATGAGCTTTAGTAGTTGCTTTTTTATCTTTTTGAGTTTTAAAGTAATTTAAAATATCTTCACTAGTAACTTTAAATAAATCTTTAGGTTTTATAAATTCCCAAAAAAGCATCAAATTTTCTTCGTAAGAATTAATCGTATTTTTACTAAGTTTTCTTTCATAAGCAAGTGAATCAATGTACTTTTCCATAGGATCTGGAAGATTATAATTATGCATAATTATCACCATTTTTAGTATAAAATTAATTGCATTAATTGTCAAATTATAGCCAATTTGCTATAATAAACAAAGGTGATTATATGGAAAATTTAGCAAATAAAATGCGTCCTAAAAAATTAGATGAAATCATCGGTCAGGAACATTTAGTTGGTGAAAATAAAATTATTAGAAATTTGGTTAATAATAAACATCTTTGCTCTATGATTCTTTACGGTAAACCAGGAACAGGTAAAACATCATTAGCCAATGCGATAGTAAATGAATTAAAAATGCCTTACAAATTTTTAAACGCTACAGTTAATAATAAACAAGATTTTGATATAGCAATTGAAGAAGCTAAAATGCATGGTGAAATGATTTTAATAATAGATGAAATACACCGAATGAATAAAGATAAACAAGATCTTTTATTACCGTATTTAGAATCAGGTTTAATCATTTTAATAGGTCTAACTACATCTAATCCTTATCATAAAATTAATCCGGCAATAAGAAGTCGTGTTCAAATTTTTGAAGTTCACGAATTAACCATTGAAAATATCATAATTGGTTTAAAGAGAGCTTTAGAATTTTTACCTAATATTGTAGCAGATGATGATGCCTTAGAATTAATTGCCACTTTATCCAGTGGTGATGTTAGAAGTGCACTAAACTTATTAGAGACAGCTTATTATGCCGCAAATGATCATAAGGTAGATCAAGAACTAATAAAAAACATTCAAGCTAAGCCTATTTTCTTTCATGATAAAAATGAAGATGGGCATTATGATGTGTTATCAGCTTTTCAAAAATCAATTCGTGGCAGCGACGTCGATGCTTCTTTACACTACTTAGCAAGATTAATTGAAGCTGGTGATTTAGATAGTATATATCGAAGAATGAGTGTTATTGCTTATGAAGACATTGGCTTAGCTAATCCGGCAATCGGCCCCAAAGTTATGGCGGCAATTCATGCTAGTGAATTAGTCGGGTTACCAGAAGCTAGAATTCCTTTAGGTACTATAGTAACAGAAATGGCTTTATCGCCTAAATCAAACAGTGCTCATGTTGCTTTAGACGAAGCATTAAATGATATTCATAAAGGTAATACCGGCAATGTTCCAGATCACATAAAAACTTCTTCACAAACTTACTTATATCCTCATAATTATCCAAATTCTTATGTTAAACAAGAATATTTACCTAAAAACTTACAAGGTAAAAAATATTATCATCCTAAAAAAAATAAATATGAAGATAATTTAAATAAATTATGGAAAGAAATGCGAGGTGAATAAATGAAAATAACTTGTTTTGGTAGTGGTGTATTTGGAATAGCCATTGCCACTATTTTAGCAAAAAACAAAAATAATCAAATAACCATTTGGACACCAGATCCATCCTTTTTAGAAAAAGCTCAAAATGAAGAAAAATTGCTTTTTAATGGCAAATTATTAGATAAACCTAAAAATATTTTAGTGACTGACTCTATCGAAAAAGCATTACAAAATACAAAAGCTATATTCATTTTAGTAGCAAGTCCGTATCTTAAAAATTTAATTTTAGAAATCAAAAAATATTATCAGTCTTCTTTACCTATTTACATTGGTTCTAAAGGGTTGTTAGATACAAAGCCATATTTCTGTAGCAAATACATTAAAAACACTTTAAAAACCAATAAAATAGCCTTTTTTGCCGGTCCTAATTTAGCAGCTGATCTTTTACTAGGAGCAGAAGTTTTCATAACAGTTGCCACAAAAGATAAAAATACTTTTAATTTATTTGTTTCTTTAGTTCCTAAAAAAATTCATTTAGAAAGAATGAAAGAAGAAAGAGTTTTAGAACTTACTAGCGTTTTAAAAAATATTTATGCTATTGGAGCTGGCATGGCCTATGCTAAAAGTCCCTTTTCATCAACGATTTTTTCTTATTTAACGGAATGTTATAAAGAGTATTTACAAATTCTATACACCGTTTTAGACTATCCAACTGATAACATTTACGCAGGAACTTTAGGAGATTTTTTCTTAACCGGTTCAACAATGAGTTCACGTAATTTTTCTTACGGAAAATTACTTATCGAATCTAAAAAAGAAGCTAATTCATTTTTAAAACAAAACACTGTTGAAGGATATATTAGTCTAAAAAACATTCAATTTATTTTAAGAAAAAAAGAAAATTTTCCTTTTCTATATGAAATATATAAAAGTATAATTTAATCTATTAATCAATTAAACTTACAAAAAATAGCAAATAGCCTATCACTATTTGCAT
>CALVWG010000023.1 GCA_944364655.1 uncultured Bacilli bacterium
AATATTTTTTTGGAATTACTTATCGTGTATATTTAGGAGCCTCGCAGGAAAATTATGTTGTTTCATTAATTCAACTTATAACGCTTATTTTAAATACAATTCTAATTGTTATATTAATTAAGCTTAATTTTGGTATATTATTTGTGAAATTAGTTAGTGCTTTGATATATTCATTACGGCCATTAATACAGCTATTTTATGTAGAAAAGATTAAGCATATTAAAATAACAAAAAATGATACTGAAATTTTAATTCCTAATAAATGGGATGGATTATCACAACATATAGCTTCTACAATTCATAGTAATACAGATGTTATGGTACTTACTATGTTTTGTAAAAATATGGCATTAGTATCAATTTATAGTGTATATTATTTAGTAATAAATGGAGTAAAGCAGATAATAAAATCATTTTCTAATAATGTTGATTCCTCATTTGGAGATATGATTGCTAGAGATGAGTTAGAAAATTTAAAAATTAAATATGGTCTTTATGAAACAGGATATTTTGTTATAATTAGTATTGTTTATATATGCACTTTAGTTTTAATTGTCCCATTTGTAAGTGCATACACTTTTGGAATAACAGATGCAAATTATATAAATTATGGTTTTGCATATTTATTAGTTTTAGGAGAGTTTGTGTGGGCCATCAGACAACCTTATAATGAATTAATAAAAGCAGCCGGTCGTTTTAAAGAAACCAAAGTAGGATCATGGATTGAAGCAATTTTAAATTTAGTTATTTCAATTATACTAGTTGGAAAATATGGTCTAGTTGGTATAGTAATTGGTACATTAATAGCAATGATATATAGAACAGGAGAATTTGTTTATTATACGAATCGACACATTTTAAATCGCTCTATATTAATAAGCGTAAAAAAAATATTATTGATACTTATTGAAACTATTATATGTGGAATTTTATTATATAAAGTTCCATTATGTAGTAGTTACATTGAATGGTTTAAATATGCTATAATTATTTTTATAGGTGTTTCAACATTGGTATTAGTAATGAATTTGATATTTTATAGGGCACAAATATTAAATATAATAAAAATTGTAAGAAAGAGATGATAAAAATGAAAAAAGTTGAAATTAAGTTAGATAATAAAAATATTTTTATAACTGGAGTAGCAGGTTTTATTGGCTCTAATTTAGCCAAAAAATTATTAAAAGATGAGAAAAAAATTAAAATAATTGGGCTTGATAATATGAATACATATTATGATGTACAATTAAAAGAAGAAAGACTAAAGGAGTTAGAAAAGTATGATAATTTTACATTTATTAAAGGTGATCTTGCAAATAAAAATCTAATAAATCAAATTTTTGAAGAAAAAAAGCCATCAATTGTTATTAACCTAGCTGCTCAAGCTGGAGTTAGGTATTCAATTATAAAGCCAGATGCATATATAGAATCTAATATTATGGGATTTTATAATATAATTGAAGCTTGTAGACACTACCAAGTAGAGCATTTAGTTTACGCATCATCATCTTCAGTATATGGTTCAAATACAAAAATTCCTTACAGTACAGATGATAAAGTAGATAATCCGGTAAGTTTGTATGCTGCTACAAAGAAAAGTAATGAACTATTTGCTTATTGCTATTCTAAGTTGTACAATATTCCATCTACAGGACTCCGCTTTTTTACGGTATATGGTCCTGCTGGACGACCTGATATGGCATATTTTTCATTTACCAATAAATTAATTAAAGGGGAAAAAATTCAAATATTTAATTATGGAAATTGTAAAAGAGATTTTACTTATATTGATGATATTGTAGAAGGCATTTGCCGGGTAATTAAAAAAGCACCAATAAAAGAAAATGGAAAAGATGGTTTAGCTATTCCTCCTTATGCAATATATAATATCGGAAATAGCTCCCCAGAAAATCTATTAGAGTTTGTTACAATATTGAAAGAAGAATTAATAAGAGCTAAAATACTTCCTGAGGATTATGATTTTGAAGCTCATACTGAATTAGTTGCTATGCAACCTGGTGATGTTGCTGTTACATACGCTGATACAACTCCTTTAGAACGTGATTTTGATTTTAAGCCTAGTACACCTTTAAGAGTTGGATTAAGAAATTTTGCAGAATGGTATAAAAAATATTACAATGTAGGTGATTAATTTGAAAAAAAATTTAAACATTATTAGAGAAAGTAATATAGAATTGTTAAGAATCTTCTCCATGTTACTTATTGTCTCTTATCATGTAATTTTTCACTTAAATATTGATACTTTATCCATAAACTTAATTCAAAATAAAGTTCTTGTTAATTTTTTAATGTTTAATGGAAAATTAGGTGTAAACTTATTTATGATAATTTCTGGTTATTTTTTAATTAAATCTAATTTTAAACTAAAGAATGCCATAAAATTATTTATAAATACTACAATTTGCAGTACTAGTATATTGATAGTTTTAGCTTTTTTATCGCATACAATAGGTTTGATAGATTGTATTAAAAGTTTTTTCCCAATCTTTTTTAATGTATATTGGTACATCACTGGCTATTTTGTAGTTTATTTATTTTTAAATTATATTAACGTTTTTTTAATTAATTTATCAAAAAAAAATTACTTGTTTCTCCTAATATCAATTGGAATAATATTATCGCTACTTCCAAGTTTATTCCATATTAATATGGTTAGTGAAAATAATTTTTTATGGTTAGTATTTTTATATTTTATTGGTGCTTATATAAGATTACATTTAACAATAAATACAAAAACAATAAAGTTTTTCCTTCTAGGAATACTATTTTATTTAATAGCAGTTTTTTCTTCTTTTGTTTTTCAAAATTTAGGTAATATTAATTACATTTTCGTAGAAGAGCAATTTTATTTTTCTAAGCAGTATTCCATATTTTTGCTTTTGGCTAGTATATTTCTTTTTTTAGGATTTAAATCAATTACTTTAAAACAAAATTTATTAGTAAATTCAATTGCATCATGTATGATAGGAGTATATTTAATCCATGATAATTATCTTCTAAGAAAATTTTTATATTTTGATTTATTACAAAACAATCTGTACATTAATACAAATCAATTTATTTTAAGAATCTTATTAACCATTATAATTATTTTTATTATTAGTGTAATAATTACCTTTTTTTATAAAAATACTGTAGGTAGATATGTAGATAAATTTAGTGCTTTTATGGAAAAAAAGATAAATAACAGTAAATTAAAAAGAAAAATTTATTCTATTATAAATAAAGTTTTTTTGTTGGAGGGAGTTAAATGAAAAAATTAGATTATTTTATTATAAAATTAGCTAGAAAAAACATTATAAAGCTTTCAGATAAAAAGTTTTTAGATATATGTTTTAGATACTATTTGCATAAAAAAATAGATTGGAATAATCCAAAAACATATAATGAAAAACTACAATGGTTAAAAATTTATGATCGAAAAGATATATATACAAAAATGGTGGATAAATATGATGCAAAAAAATATGTAGCAAATATAATTGGCGATGAGTATATTATTCCAACAATAGGCATTTATAACAAATTTGATGATATTGATTTTGAAAAACTTCCTAATAAATTTGTTATGAAATGTACTCATGACTCGGGTGGCCTAGTTATTTGTAAAGATAAAAAATACTTTAATAAGAAACAAGCAAAGAAAAAGTTAGAAAAATGTCTGAAAATAAATTATTATAATTGTTGGAGAGAATGGCCATATAAAAATGTAAAACCTAGAATTATAGTTGAAAAATATATGGAAAACAAAGATACTGATGGATTAAATGATTATAAATTTTTTTGCTTTGATGGAAAAGTTAAACTTTTATTTATTGCAACAGATCGCATAAATGAACACGACGAAACGAAATTTGATTTTTATGATGAAAATTTTAATCACTTACCAATAAAAAATGGACATCCTAATGCAAAAACACCACCAAAAAAGCCTAAAAATTTTGAAAAAATGAAAGAATTAGCAGAAATCTTGTCAAAAGGAATTCCACATTTAAGAGTCGATTTTTATGAAATAAATGGTAAAATTTATTTTGGAGAGTTGACCTTTTCTCATTGGGCAGGAATGGTTCCTTTTGAACCAGAAAAATATGATATGTTACTTGGTACATGGATAGATTTAAAGAAAGTAGGTAAATTGAAATGAAAATTGCGGTAGCTGGGACAGGATATGTGGGATTATCTATAGCAACTTTGTTAAGTCAAAAAAATGAAGTAGTTGCTTTAGATATAATTCCGGAAAAAGTTGAAATGATTAATAAGCGAATTTCGCCAATTAAAGATGAGTATATAGAAAAATATTTCTCTGAAAAAAATTTAAATTTAAGAGCAACTCTAGATTATAAAGATGCTTTTAAAAATGCAAAATATATTATTATAAGTACTCCAACAAATTATGATGAAGAAAAAAATTATTTTGATACATCTAGTGTTGAAGATATCATAAAAAAAGTTATTTCATTAAATATAAATGCTACAATGGTTGTAAAATCAACAATTCCTGTAGGATTTATTAATCAAGTTAAAAAGAAATACAATATCGATAACATAATGTTTAGTCCAGAATTTTTAAGGGAAGGTAAAGCCTTATATGATAATTTATATCCTTCAAGAATAATAGTTGGAGAAAAAAGTGAAAAAGCAAAAGAGTTTGCAAATCTATTGAGTGAATCAGCTGAAAAAAAAGACATTCCTATTTTATTTATGAATAGCACTGAAGCTGAGGCTGTAAAATTGTTTGCCAACACGTATCTTGCTTTAAGAGTAGCATATTTTAATGAATTGGATACTTATGCTGAGTTAAAAAACTTAAATACAAAAGATATAATTGCAGGGGTATGCCTTGATCCTAGAATAGGAAATCATTATAACAATCCATCTTTTGGTTATGGAGGATATTGTTTGCCTAAAGATACTAAGCAACTCTTAGCAAATTATAAAAATGTTCCTGAAAATATGATAGAAGCAATAGTTAAATCAAATGATACTAGAAAAAAACATATAGTTAATATGATAATTCAAAAAAATCCAAAAATAGTTGGAATTTACCGTTTAACAATGAAAACTAATAGTGACAATTTTAGAGCCAGCGCTATTCAAGACATAATAAAGCAATTAAATAAAAATAATATTCAAATAATTATTTATGAACCAACTTTGTCACAAAATGAATTTTATGGTTATAAATTAGAGAACGACTTTAATAAATTTTGTGAAATTTCAGATGTAATTGTTGCAAATCGTATGGATGATAAACTATCTTTAGTTAGTCAAAAAGTTTATACACGAGATTTATTTCAAAGAGATTAAAATTGTTATGCAATAGTTTTATAAATCTTTACACTTTTAGTATAATAAATTATCTTTTTTAGAAAAAAAATATTATTTATAGTATAATATTTTAAGGAAAGCGGGTTTATCATGGCAAAAAAAGAAAAGAAAAACAAAAAAGAAACAAATAAATTATTAAGAAATTTTAGTTTAGTATTATGGATAGTTTCAATAATTTTCATGTTTTTATTAGGCTATTTCATTTATTCAGCTAATGTTTTACCATTAAAATATTTTTTAACAATAGTAATTTTATTTGTAATATTAATGTCTATTCATGGAATATTTATTTTAAATAAAAAGACGAGAGTATGGCTATTAATTGTATTAAATATTATTGCTTTTTGTTTTATGAGTGGTGAAGCATTTGCCATTATTAAAATAAATGAAACATTAGCTTTTTTAAGAAATAATTTAGGAGCTCATTTTGAAACAAATATTTATAATATAGTTGTAAATAAAGAGTCTAGTTATAATTCTTTAGATGACATTAAAAATTTAAATGTTTTAACAGTCAAAGATATCGAAGATATGTCTAGTGTTGAAAGTGCTTTAAAGAAAAAAGTAGAGGTTAATTTAGAATATAAAGAAAATGTTGTTGATTTATTAACTGAAGTTAGTAATGACAAAGAAATGATTATATTAGTAAATTCAGGTAATTATGATGCAATGGTTCAAAATGATGAAGATTATGAAGGAAAAGTTAAAGTTTTAGACACAATCAGTGTTGTAACCGAAATTGAAATGAACGATAGTAATATTAACGTTACAAAAGATCCATTTGTAGTTTATTTAAGTGGAATTGATACAAGAAGTAATTCATTACCATCTAGAAGTTTAAGTGACGTAAATATTATTTTAGCAGTAAATCCTAATACCAAAAATATTTTAATGATTCATATACCAAGAGATTATTATGTTCAATTACATGGTACAACAGGTAACAAAGATAAACTTACTCATGCCGGCACTATCGGGGGAATTGAACTTAGTATGAGTACAATAGAAGATTTACTAGAAATAGAAATTCCCTATTATGTAAGAGTAAACTTTAATGCTGTCGTTAATTTAGTAGATGCCATTGGTGGAATTAACATTAATTCTGATGTAAACTATTCATTCACTTGCTGGACTGATCGAAGCTGTAAATTTGATCCAGGCCTAAACTATGTAAATGGAAAATGTGCCTTAGCTTTTGCAAGAGAACGTCATGCATATGATACAGGCGATCGTCATCGTGGAGAAAATCAAGAACAAGTAATTGAACTAATAATTGATAAAGTAACAAGTTCTAGTACGTTAATTACTAATTACACAAATATTTTAAATGCACTAAATGGAACATTTGAAACAAATTTAACTACAGATGATATAACTAGTTTAGTAAAAATGCAAATAGATGATATGGCGTCATGGCAAATTTCTAGTGTTAATGTCGATGGTACAGGAGCCTATTTACCAACATATAGTTATCCAAGTCAAAATTTATATGTAATGAACCCTAATGTAGAAACAATCGAAAACGCTATTAACAAATTAAATGAAGTTTTGGAGACACCAGATGAATAATAAAAAGAAGATTATTGCATGGCTACTATTTATTTTTTGGCTATTGCTAATCTTCTTTTTTTCACAACAAAATGGAGTAGGTAGTAGTAGTTTATCCAATGGCTTTTTAGCGGAAATTGAAAAGTTAATTCATATTCCTTTAAACAATGATGTAGTGAGATTTATTATTAGAAAATTAGCTCATTTTATGGAGTATTTTATCTTAGGAATTTTAACTTGTAATTTGGTAAAAGAATATTTTGCTTTAAATAAAAAACAATATATATTAATAATGTTATTTTGTATTTTCTATGCTTTTAGTGATGAATTTCATCAATTATTTATAAGTGGTCGAAGTGGACAAATAAAAGATGTACTTATTGATTCTAGTGGTAGTTTAGTTGGTTTAATTTGTTATTATTTTATAAAAAATAAAAAAAGAAAAATTGAAATGATTTTCAAAAGTAAAGAAAACACGTAACTTTTGGAAAAATATTTTCAAAAGTTTTATATTTGTATAGAAAAATATAATATATAATTGAGACAAAAAATTTTGACTTTATAATTAATAGTATATGTAACTTTATTTCAACTTTCTGTCTTATGAATGATACCTATAAATTTACTAGAGGAATAAGCAGTATTTATACTAAAAAGTATGATATGGAGTATGAATATAAGTGTTTGATAAATATATAAGTTTAAAATATCGATACGAATAAATATATCAAAAAGTTATGATATAATAAATATGGGTAATAAATTATGGGTATATTTGGCAAAAAAATAAAAGTAAAAATAACACTTTAAAAGTATTTGTATTAATAAATATTTTTATAAAAATAAAGGAGTGCAAAATGAAAAATGTAATAGAAGTTAAAAATTTAATAAAAGAATATAAAGAAATAAAAGCAGTAGATAATTTATCTTTTGTAGTTCACGAAGGAGAAATTCTAGGACTTTTAGGTCCAAATGGAAGTGGTAAAACAACTACAATAAATTGTCTATTATCACTATTAAATTATAGTAGTGGAAGTATAAAAATATTTGGTAAAGAGATGAAACCAGATTCTTATGATATAAAAT
>CALVWG010000024.1 GCA_944364655.1 uncultured Bacilli bacterium
AGGCATTTTATTATACCAATTTACTTTATTATTAATTTGTTTAATTTTCTCATGGATTTGTAATTATACAACTAAAAAAATAACAAGTTTTATCTCAAAATAGATTGATAGAAACTTGTTAAAAATTCTGTGAATTTAAAAATATATATTAAAAGATATTAATAACGAAAAAATATTACTTTTTCAATATTATTCTATGTACATTTTTATCAAAAGATATATCTTGAATTGTAATTTGAAATAAATTTTGCAGTAATTTTAATTTTTGCAACAAAGATATATTTTCATTTAAACAATGTTTATATAAATCAATAAATTCTGGTTTAGGATTCTCTTTTTTTGTTGCATTTCTATAGTTATTGTTTAGCATAGTTTTAAGCGCTTTAGTTCTGGAAACGCCAGGTAAAGCATTCATTGCAAAATATAAATCTTTTATTTTTTCCAATGTTAAATGAAAAATATGGTTAGCGTATAAGTCATTTGTCTCTATATAATATTTTAAGTCATCAATGAAGTTATTAATAATAGCAATTTGTTCTTTTATATGTTCATCATCTAAAGGAGGCATTGGAGAAGAATATAATTTTTTTATATATTCTTGCAATTTTTTAATATTTTCATTTCTGTCTAATAGTATTTTTCCATATACAAACATAGATACCATTGCATTTGCTTGATGAAGAAATTTAATATAAATAATCAAAAAGTTTTAGATATTTTTTGCAAGCAATTTTCTAATAAAACCATTAATATCAACAAAAAATCTAAAAAAGAGAGAAAATATAAATAAATTGTTAAGAAAAAATTAAGAAAAATTTTGAGAAAAAGCAGAAATTTCTTGAAGAAAATAAAGATAGAGATTTAGATCATGAATTTAGAAATGTCTATATTATAAAATAGTAGAATAGCAAAAACTATATCAAAAATGATTGCTGTTAATAATTAACTAAGAAATGAGAAAAAGAAATTTTTCTGATTTTTTGTCGGAAGAAAGGTAGTGGTAAGATATAGTGATGCATTATTTAATTACTGTATATTATTTTTTTATTGTAATATGTTAAAATTATTATAGCAACTTTAAAATTTAGATGGAGTGGCAAATATATGTTTAAGAAAATTTTAAAAGAACTAAATGGTACAGAAAAAGTGATTTTTATAATTCACAAATTAATAGTATTAATGATTTTTATATTTTCTTTTAAGTATGTTTTTATTGATTATTTAAATATATTTTCCATAGAGCTAACCCATGGAATATTAATTGATTTAATATATGTAATTTTTATAATTCTTCTTTTTGGTTGTTTAACGTTTAATGTAGGGATTGCTATATATATGATTTATTTTCTTGTCAGTCGCGAGCTATTTAAAAGAGCTTGGAAGCAAATTGATCAAATAGAGAAAAAGTATAAAAAATAATTTGTTTTTTATTATGCTTATCAAAGCAATAATCTTTTTTTAATGTCTTAAAATAATTAACAGAAAGAAGAAAAGTTATCTTTTATAGAGAAGAAAAACTATTTAATTATATTAAAATGAGTAATTATTATTTAAAAGATAAAAATTTATATTTTAAAGCTAAAGATATATTTTCTATTATATTAAGTTTACCTACTAATAAGAAATTTAGTAATAAATTATTATATTTAATATGTAATATGGCAGTATGGCATTAAATATAGTTTAAATAGAGGCAATAAAAATGTTTTAATTATTACCATTTATTTCCATAGTAAGAATTACCACTTTTTTATTAATTTTTTTGGTCATAATAATTTTAGTTGAAAGGAAGATGACAATGAAAAAAATAAATTATGGGTTAATTCTTTTATTTAGTTTATTAATCTTACCAATAAACGTTTTAGCTTATTCAGATAAAGTTGTTTTAGGCGGGGAAACTATAGGAATTCAAATTGAAACTCCAGGTGTTATGGTTATTGGCTTTTATCCTGTGAACGGTGATTATATTAAAGGAACACCTGAAATTAAGCCAGGAGATTTAATTATTAAAGTAAATGACATAGCTATTTCTTCAATCAATGAATTAACAAATGCAATTGAAAAAGAAGTTATAAATAATGAAATAGAATTAACGGTTAATCGTGATAATAAAGAATATAAAATAAAAATGACTTTAGAAAAAGTTGATGGGGTTTATAAAACAGGATTATATGTTAAAGATAGCATTTCAGGAATTGGTACATTAACTTATATTGATCCTGAAACTAAAGTTTATGGAGCTCTTGGACACGAAATCTTAGAAAGTACATCAAGTAAAATTGTTGAAGTTAAAACTGGAAAAATATTTGAAAGCACCATAACAAGTATTAATAAAAGTAGTACTGGTGTTGCAGGCGCAAAAAATGCTAATTTCAATATAAATCATTTATATGGCGATATTAAAGTAAATACAAATCATGGTATTTATGGTAAGTATACTGACGACATTAAAGAAGAAACTATAGAAGTTGCAAATAATGATGAAATAAAGATTGGCGAAGCAACAATATATACAGTTTTACAAGGTCAAAAAAAAAGAAGAATATAAAATAAATATTACAAATATTAATGAATATAATGATATTAAAAATATAACATTTGAAATTATAGATCAAGACTTATTAAATAAAACTGGTGGGGTAGTTCAAGGAATGAG
>CALVWG010000025.1 GCA_944364655.1 uncultured Bacilli bacterium
TATGTTTATCATAATTAAGTTTGTATTCTTTTGTATTAATTGTTATATAATATGTATATAAAAAATCCTGAATTATGTTTTTATAATAAATTAAATTGTTTTTATCTGCATAAAGATACAATTGAAATATAATATTTAAATCTTTTATATTTATTCTTATCTCATAACTATTAAAAACTGTGACAAATCTATTTTTGTGATAAAAAACGCTATTATAAATTCCTAAAAACTTTTTAAATTCCACATAAAATATTTCTTTCGAACTATCAATATTAAACGAATAATCAAACACTTCATTTAATCGTTCACTAACTAATTTATCTTCTAAAAATTCTCTTAGAATTTTTTTCATATTATACCTCCTCCTACTAAAAAAGCGCAGCACAAAACTATATTAGCCTGTACTAGCGTTTTTTATATTTTTTATGCATAAAATCTAACACTTGGGTATTCTTTTTTCATTTTCATAATATCGTAATATGTATATTCTTTAAATTTTGGAAATTTTTCTTTTACCTCAGTAACCATATACAATTTATAAGAATCTTTATATTTTTCCATAAATTTTAATTCACCACTAGACATATTGAAAACAGGTTTAGTTCCAGATGTTGATTTAACTTCTATATATCTTTTTTCGCCATTTTCAATATATTCCATATCATAAGGTGATTGTGGAAAATCTATACTTGTGTGATACAATTCATTGTCTTCGGTTAACTTTTCCTTAAGTAAATTAAATATAAATTCTTCACCAAGTTTACCATTTTCTGATCTTGATTTATTTATTAATTCATAAGTTATATTGGTAGAATTTTGAACATCTTGATTTTGCTCTACAACTACTACATAATCACCATCAACTACTTTATTTGGATCAATCATTAACTTTTTACCTACACCTTTTTTTCTTCTAAAAACTGTAGATAAAAAGACTCCATCAGGTCCGATTAAAGAAGTTATAAAATTTAATGTTTTTGTATCTTGATAATATTCAAATCCTCTAACAACAAAAGCAAATCCACCATTTTGCTTCA
This sequence comes from uncultured Bacilli bacterium, assembly GCA_944364655.1. GTDB lineage: Bacteria > Bacillota_I > Bacilli_A > RF39 > UBA660 > Ventrenecus. The sequence continues at coordinate 1,038 of CALVWG010000025.1, forward strand.
TTATAGATTTCAAAACGTCATGATTATCAATGTTAAATCCATCAGATTTAAATTTAAATGTAATTGGATAATGAAGTTTTATTCTTCCCAAATGTATATTAGGTGTCTTACTTCCATCTAATTTAGTAATAAATTCATCTGTTTCTCTTTTAAAATACATTGCAAATTGTGATTTTGTATTTAATTTTATCCCATCTAACAAAATATTTGTGAATACAAAAACGTTATCAATGTTATTTCCTGAATGCGAAGCACTTTGACAATGGTATATCAGCATATCAGAAGGATTAGGAAGGTTGCAATTATAATTTTTCAATTCTAATATATCTTTTCTCCATTTATTCTCATCTTTACTTTGATTTAACGGAGTAGAAACTGTTGCCGTTTGGCCTTTAACGTAATCATTATACGTTCCAAAAAATAAAGATTTTTCGTCAATATTAAATCTAATTTTATTTTTCATAAAAACCTCCTACTAACTTAACCAATCCTCATCAATATCCTTAAGTTGTTTAAATATAAATTCTAACAATATTGTGACTAAATTAACATCCCAACCATTTCCTGCTCTTTTTGATAATTGTGTGTACGATTGATTTCCAAATACAATATCAACTTTTCTTCCTTTTATATTTAAGCCTTCTAATCCCATCAATCTAAATTGCTCTGTAACAGACATTTTTCTTACAACTTCTTTGTTTCTATTAGGTTCTATAACTCTTAAACTATTATGTTCAGGCATTGTTATTGTAATAGAATATCCATCAGTTTTTATTTTTTTATTATAAACATCAAAACATAAAGCTTTTTTTACTTTAAAGCTATCAATATTATGTTTTACTTTTAAATGTGCTATTTGTTCGTCTGATAAATACATTCCCTTTGGAACATATCTCTTTGGATCCAAGAAATCTGCCATATATAGTCCATTTATTATTTTTTCTGGTTCCATTGAAAAATCTTTTGGTAGCCCACCTAACTTTGCAAACATCCATACTCTCTCTCGATTTTGTGGAATTCCATAATCTTTACTATTCAATAATGCTACTCTTAAAGGAGATTAAGATTCATCATTTTTATCTTTAAAATATCCAATTTCCCTTAGCATTTCTTCCATCTGTTCTCTGGTAGATTGAAACTTTTTAGAGAAAAATCCTTTTACATTTTCCAATAATATATAGTTAGGTTTTTTCGCTTCACATATTCGCATGATATGTTGAAATAACGTTCCTCTACCATATGGATCATCTACACCTTTTTGCATTCCAGCGGTTGAAAATGGTTGACAAGGAAATCCCCCCATAAATATATCAAAATCTGGAACATCATCTGGATTTAATTTTGTAATATCACCAAAATTTGTTATTGTATTACCATTTTTATCCTTATGATTTAAATCATATAATTCACATGCGTATTTATCAATTTCAGAATATCCAACAATCTCGAATTCAAAATTTGGGTATTTATCTTTTAATCTATTTAAAGCAAAATGTCCACCACCATATCCGGCAAAGCCTTCGAAAACTTTTAGTATTTTTTTATTGCTTTTTTCCATGTTATCCTCCCTTATTTATCTTGGTAATTTTTATAATCATATCGCTAATTATTTTATATAAATACGTATGTATATAACACTACCCCTTATATAATTATAACATATAATTCGACAATTTAATTAGGGTTTTGGGCATTTCCTACAAAAGAATTTCGTGCGGGAGTACA
>CALVWG010000026.1 GCA_944364655.1 uncultured Bacilli bacterium
ATATTTTAATATAAAATAGGGACATTTTCACTAATTATTATATAAATTTTGAATACCAATTCTAATAGAGACATTTTCACTAATTATTTATTTTTTAATTAGGGACATTTTCAAAAATTTTTCACAATAAATTAGTAGCGTTTTAAATTTTTTAGTAGCAATTTAGTGTTTTATTAAATTCATTTTCGATTGTTTCTAACTCTTTTTTACTAAAATAATTTGTTTCATGAAGATATACTATTAAATCATCTGGACTTTCAGAAATTAAAGCTTGAATAAATTTTAATAAGTATTGTTCTACTTTGTTATAGAGATATAATATATCTTTTTTTATAATATTTATGGCTGAATCTATTTGTATTTCATAATAATATAAATCATTTATTAAAGCTTTTTTAATACATTCTTTATTAGCTTGATAAGTTAAATAGTTAACAATAATAATAGTGTTTTTGGGATTTTTAAAAGATTTAAAAATAGGCTTGTTATCAATATAGTAAATAATGTTATAATTATTCATTTTTGCTCCTTTCTTTTCGTTATTAAAGCAAAAATTTGTTTATTGTTCAAATGATTAAATTTAATTAATTTTGTTAATATTATTATTTAATTTTAGAAATTCTTTATTATAAAAATTTATTTTAATTGCTTTTTATTTGCCATTTTTTAAAATCAAACAAAAAGAAGAAAATTTTTATTTTTCTTCTTGATCTTTTTTTTCAGCTTTTTCAATTGCTTCTTCTAGTTCTTTTTTATTCATTTTAGAAGCATTTTTAATTTTTAATGATTTTGCTTCTTCTCTTAATTTAGTAAGTGTTGGTTCGTCACTTATTTCAAATTCTTGATCTTCAATTTTACCTGTTCTTACTAATTCATCAATTTGTTCTTTTGTGATTGTTTCTCTTTCAATTAAAGTATGACTTAAAAGCATTACTAAATCTTTATTTTCTTTTAAGATTTTTTTAGCATTAGCATAGCAATCCATAATTATTTTACGAGCTTCTTGATCTATTTCTAAGGCAACTTTATCAGAATAATTTTTAGTTTTGTTATAATCTCTTCCTAAGAAAACATTTTCACCAGAATTGGATTCATAACGGATTGGTCCTAAATCACTCATACCATATTCAGTTACCATACTTCTTGCAAGTTCAGTAGATCTTTTAAAGTCATCACTAGCACCAGTTGTTATATCATCTAAGAATAACTCCTCAGCAGCTCTTCCGCCTAGTGTACTTGTAATTATAGCAATCATTTCATTTTTTGTATATCTGGTAATGTTATCTTCTTTTGGAGTATAAGCGGTATAACCTCCAGCCATACCACGTGGAACAATTGTTATTTTTTGTACTTCCATAGCGTCTTTAAGTTTTAGTCCTAATACAGCATGTCCTGATTCATGAACCGCTGTTAACCATTTAATTTCGTCGCTTACTTTTCTTGAAGTTTTAGCTGGTCCCATTAAGACACGATCAGTTGCTTCATCTATATCTTGTAATGTTATAGCTTGTTCATTTTTTCTAACGGCTAATAAAGCAGCTTCATTCATTAAGTTTTCCAAATCAGCTCCAGAAAAGCCTGATGTTCTTTGACTAATACTTTTTAAATTAACATTGTTAGCTAAAATTTTATTTTTAGCATGAACTTTTAATATAGCTTCACGTTCTTCAGTATCAGGAAGATTAACTGTCACTTGTCTATCAAATCTTCCAGGTCTTAATAAAGCTGGATCCAAAACATCTGGACGATTAGTTGCCGCGATAATAATTATTCCTTCATTTGCTCCAAAACCATCCATTTCGGTTAACAATTGATTTAGAGTTTGTTCTCTTTCATCATGACCTCCACCAATACCTGAGCCTCTTTGACGTCCAACAGCATCTATTTCATCAATGAAAATTAAACATGGAGCATTTCTTTTGGCTTCTTTGAACATATCACGAACACGACTAGCACCTACACCAACAAATAATTCTACAAAGTCTGATCCACTTATAAAATAAAATGGAACATTTGCTTCGCCAGCTACGGCTTTAGCAAGTAATGTTTTACCTGTTCCAGGAGGACCCACTAATAAAACACCTTTAGGAATACGAGCACCTAAACGTTGAAACTTTTTAGGATTTTTTAAAAAGTCAATAAGTTCAGCTACTTCTTCTTTCTCTTCTTTTAATCCAGCAACATCGCTAAATCTTACTTTACCACCATCACTTGATAGTTTAGCACGGCTTTTACCAAAATCCATTGATCCTTTATTGCTATTAGCCATTTTTACAAAAATGAAATATGTAGCGCCAACCAAAATTAATAAAGGAACAACATTTATTAGTATATAAACCCAAGAAATTGATCCAGGATCAGGGTTTGTTTCATATACCTTTAAATTTGAAGATTCAGCATATTTTACTATATTTGATAATTCTGCTTCTACTACTTTAGCTTTAAATTTTTCATTTTCTTTATAATTTGAAAGTTTACCTTCTATATAGTATACACTTTCTTCTCCACTTGGAGTAATAGTTATTTCTGTAACGTTTTTATTAGCTATTTCACTCATTAATTCGCCAGTTGTTAACTCATTTGTTATTGTTCTACCTAAGTTAAGAACGCTTAACACAATAAAAATCACAACTACTAAAATTAAATAAGGAAATAAATTTTTCATTGCATTTTGATTTGTTCTTTTCATTCTATTTTTCCTTTCTTTTGATATACTTGTATATTATATCATAATTTTCATCTTTTTCTAAATCATATTTTGATTTCTTTATACCTAAAACCCATAAAATTTGACCATTACTGTCAACTAAAATCGGAATTTGATCTTTTTTTACTCCTCTGACTTTACTATTTGTTAAAATATCGCTTATTTTTTTATGACCTTTTAGATTTTTAACTTCCATTTTCATTCCTTTTTTTCTTGTAGTAATATACAAAGGAAGCTTGATTTGTTTAGAATTTAAATGAATTTCAAAATTACTTTTTTCTTCATAATTTTTTATTTTTTTTATAATATCGTTATTCGGTAAATTGATTTCATCTTCTAATAAAAGCCACAAATCATTTTTATCTATTTTTTTATCTAACCAAATATAGCCATCTGCTTTTTGAAGAATAAAATTTTTAGGAAAATCAAATTGATAAATACTTTTGGAATTTTTAAAGCAATCTAAAAATATTTTTTTATGCTTACTATTAATATAACCGATTTCATTTTGATAAATACTTTTTAAATAATATTCTGCATAAGTTTTTTGAATAGATTCAGAAAGCATTGAGAATTTTTGACAATCAATTTTTTTATCAATTTCTATTTCTAATTTTATTTTTTCTATAAAGTCATCAATAACTTGTTTTTTTTCTTGTAGTCTTTCGCTAAACTCTAACATTTTTAATGGATATTTCGGATTTTCTTGTTCCAATAATGGTAATATATGATGTCTTATTCTGTTTCGTAAGAAAGAGTCACTTTGATTCGTTTCATCTTCTACATATGGAATATTGTTTGAATGTAAATATTCATAAATTTCTTTTTTCTTTTTGGAAATTAATGGCCTAAGTACTACGATATTATCCCATATTGTCTCTTTTTTTATACCAGCATAGCCTTCTAAAGAACTCCCTCTTAATAAACGCATAATAATTGTTTCCGTTAAATCATCACCATGGTGAGCTGTTAGTAAAAATTTAGCATTGTATTTATGGGCAATTTCTTTAAATTTGGCATAGCGAATATTTCTAGCCTCTTCTTCAGTGAATTTTCCTTTTTGATATTTATCAATTTTAACATATTCCAATTTTATATGTTTTTTTGATAAATAATCTTTAACAAAAAGGTATTCTTTTTCATTATTATCACGAGTATTATGATTAATGTGAACACATATAATATTTGATGTAACTTTCATTAAAAGTGTTAATAAGCACATCGAATCAGGCCCACCTGAAAGTGCTAAGACACAGTAATCATCTGGTTTTATTTTTTGAATTAAATATTTTTCTATTTCGTTCATAATCACTCCTAAAGAAATCATTCATATTTTACTAAATAATTTTAAATATTTCAACCGCATTTTAGCACTTAAATTGTTTGAGTGTTAATTTTTTGACCATTTAATTGTTCATAAGAAGTTACTACAGTAATAAAAGCTTTAGGATCAATTAATAAAATTCCTTCTTTAATTGGATAGTAGTCTCTTTTTTTTACAGCACAAAAAAGTGTTTTAGTTTTTTCTTTAGTGTAACCTCCTCTTGTTTGTAAAAGTGTTACTGTATAATTATATTCATTAGAAATATATTTTTTTATATCATCAACTTTTTTGGATTGAATGTACATTATTTGATGACGATTTATTTTTAACATTGTTCTATTAGATAGTTCACTAATCAAATATAAAACGATTAATGAATAGATCATTTTGGTAAATCCAAAGGTCACAAAGCTTAATAAAACAACTATTCCATCAATATACATAATTGATTTACTCATTGGAATTTTACAATATTTTTCCATAATTTGATTTAATATATCAGTACCACCTGTTGTGTAATCATTTTGATAAACCATGCCATAACCTATGCCGCTTATCACACCACCTAATAGGGCAATGATTAAAGGATCTAAATCTTTTAAAATTATTAATTTATTAATATCTGATGTTAAGGATACACAAATAGGAAACAAAATTGAACCAATAAGACTATGTTTTGTTTTTTTAAATCCTAAAAATATGTAACTAATAATTAACAATATTATATTAGCTATTAATATAAAAAATCCTTCTTTTATGCCCGTAAATTTTTTAACAATTATAGCAAGTCCACTTACCCCATTTGATGCAAAACTATAAGGAGATAAAAATAAATTAAATGCGACTGCGACTAACAATATTCCAAAACTAATAGTTATATATTTTTTTAGTCTTTTTTTCATTTTAAGCCTTCTTTTTTAAAAGTGATTCAATCAATTCTTTTAAATCACCATTTAATACTTTATCAACATTACTAGTTTCATAGTTACTTCTTAAATCTTTAATTAATTTATATGGTTCTAAAACATAGTTTCGAATTTGACTGCCAAAGTTGATATCAACATTATCTTTTTTAAACATATTTATTTCTTGTTCTTTTTTTTCTAACTCTAATTGATATATTTTATTTTTTAAGATTTTCATTGCTTGTTCTTTGTTTTTTAGTTGACTTCTTTCATTTTGACAGGTTACAACTATTTTGGTTGGTATGTGAGTAATTCTAACAGCCGAATTGGAAGTGTTTACAGATTGTCCACCCGCGCCACTTGAATGGTATACATCTATTTTTAAATCGCTTTCTTTAATATCTAAAGAAATTTCCATATTGTATTCTGGCGTTACTGATACGGAAGCAAAAGACGTATGGCGTCTAGCACCAGCATCAAACGGAGAAATTCTAACTAAACGATGAACGCCTTTTTCATTTTTTAAATAACCGTAAGCATATTCACCTTTAATATATAAAGTTGCACTTTTTATTCCTGCTTCTTCTCCTGCTTGTTCTTCAACGATTTCATAAGAAAAATTATTTTTTTCACAAAACATTTTATACATTCTTAAAAGCATGCTTGCCCAATCACATGATTCCGTTCCACCAGCACCAGGATGAATTTCAAGATAGCAATTTAAATTATCATATGGGCCATTTAGTAAAGTATCCATTTCTAATTCTTCCAATTCCTTCGCAATTTTTGAAATTTCATTTTCAATGTCGATAAGTTCGTTTGTATTTAATATAGGAATTAATTCTAAATTATCAGTTATTTGTTTTTTTAATTGTTCTATTTTGTTTACTATTTTTTTTAATGTTGATAACTCTTTATTTATTTTATTTGCCTTATCTATATCTTGCCAAAAATTGTCTTGTAAAGTTATTTTTTCTAATTGTTCTATTTGCTCTTTTTTGCTTTCTAAGTCAAAGTGACCTCCCTAATTCATTAGTTCTTTTTTCGTAATCTTTTAAAATGTTTATAAGTTCGTTTTGCGTCATATTAACACCTTCCTTTGCTTATTTTAACATATTTAAAAAAAAGCCGCTAGGGCTTAAAATCATCTTGCTTTTAAAAGAAAAAGTTATTTGTTTAATTTCAATTTATTTATTTTCTAATTTTATCTATTTCTAATTTATATTTTTGAAATTCCTGATTATTTTTATTAATCATTAAAATATATGCAATTTTTCCAGATAAACTTCGCAGATATTCTTGTACAGATTTTGTTGATTCAATTCTTCTTAAATGACTTTTTAAACTATATTTTTTTATGTAATAAATTCCTTTTCTTATTTCTTTACGATAAGTTTTTGGTACTTCTATTTTTTTATTTACAACTAATCATATTAATTTTTTATACATAGTCCAATTGGACAATGATCACTTCCTAAAACATTTTTATAAATTAAACTGTCTTCAACTTGATTTATAAAGTTTTTTGAAACAATAAAGTAATCAATTCGCCAGCCAATATTTCTTTCACGAACACTTTTCATATAACTCCACCAAGTGTAAGCGTCTGTTTTATTGGGATAAAAATATCTAAATGTATCTATAAATCCATTCTTTAATAATTCACTCATTTTATTTCTTTCTTCATAAGTAAATCCAGCATTTCCAATATTTGCTTTAGCATTTTTAATATCTATTTCTTCATGAGCTACATTTAAATCTCCACAGAAAATTACTGGTTTGTTTTTTTCTAATTTTTTTATATATTGTAAAAAAAGTTCTTCATAACGCATTCTTGAATCCATTCTTTCTAATGTTCTTTTGACATTTGGAACATAACAATTTACTAAATAAAAATTTTCAAATTCTAAAGTTATGTTTCTACCTTCTTCATCATATTCTTTTTCACCTATACCATAAGTTACTGATAAAGGCTTAATTTTTGTATAAATTAGAGTACCTGAATATCCTTTACGTATAGCTGGATAGGCATAAAGATTATACTCTTCTGGATAAAAGCCTATTTGTTCTTTTAATGCTTTTACTTCTTGAACACAAAAAATATCTGCATTTACTTCGTTAAAAAAATCTATAAATCCTTTCTTTATACATGCACGGATCCCAGCTACATTCCAAGATATAATTTTCAATTACTACACCTCTTTCTTTTAACTTTTTTATTGTATTTTTTTAAATATATTTATTATGTATTTTATCATCTTTTTTGATTTTTTTATTTATAAAATATATTTTTTTACAAAAAAATAGTTAAGTTTTTTTCCTTAACTATTTTGCCATAAATTTACATATTAGTGAAGCTATTTCGGTTGGATTTTCTACTGGCAAACCTTCAATCATTCTAGCTTCTGCGTATAAAACTTTTGCATATTCTTGTAATTCTTCTTTATTTTTCTTGCCTAATTTTTTTAGTGTTTTAGCAATTTCATGATTTTGATTTATATCTAAAACTTTTGAAGCTTTAATACCATTATTAAGCGGCATATTGCTTAATGTTTTTTCCATTTCAACAGAAATTTCACCTTTACTACTTAAACATACTGGATGTTCTTTTAATTTATTAGTGAAACGTATTTCAGTTACTTCGGGAATAGATTCTTTCATGATATCAAATATTTCTTTAGCTTCTTCGTTGGCTTTTTTTAATTCTTCTTTTTCCTCTTCAGTATCAAAATCAGTATTCTCTCCACAAACATTAACAAAATTTTTCTCTAAATAATTTCTTAAAGTCATGAAAACAAATTCGTCGACTTGATCTGTACAATAAAGCACTTCATATCCTTTATCTTTTGCAGACTCTACTTGTGGAAGCATTTTAATTTTATCTACTGTTTCACCACAGGCATAGTAAATATTTTTTGATCTTCTTTCATTCTTTCAACATATTCTTTTAAAGTTGTTGTTTTTTCATCAATTGATGAAGTATAAATCAATAAATCTTGCAACTTGTCTTTATGCATTCCAAAATCATTATAAATTCCATATTTTAATTGAAGTCCAAAATCTTTAAAGAATTTTTCATAATCTTCTTTATTTTCTTCTAACATTGTTTCTAGTTCTTTTTTGATTTTATTTTCAATGGAATTTGCAATTGTTTTTAAAATACGATTTTGTTGTAGAGTTTCTCTCGAAATATTTAATGTCAAATCAGGACTATCAACAACACCTTTTACAAAGCTAAAGTAGTCTGGTAATAAATCAGCACATCTTTCCATAATAAGAACACCATTTGAATAAAGTTGTAAACCTTTTTCATATTCTTTTGAATAATAATTATATGGTGCATGACTTGGAATATATAATAACGCATTATATTCAAATGTTCCTTCTGCTTTAATATGCATGTGTCTTAAAGGTGTTTCATAATCATTAAATTTATCCTTATAGAATGTGTTGTAATCATCATCGCTTACATTTTTCTTTTCTCTACGCCAAATTGGGGTTAATGAGTTAATCACTTCTATTTCCGTAACAGTTTCGTATTCGTCTTTATCTGATTCATTTTTTTTATCTTTTAAATGCGTATGACTAACTTCCATTTTTATAGGGTAAGTTATATAATCACTGTATTTATGTACTAAAGATTCTATTTCATAAGTTTCTAAATATTTAGAATAATTTTCTTCTTCACTATCTGGTTTAATTGTTAAAATAACTTCTGTTCCATAATCATCTTTTGAAGAATCTGTTATAGTATAACCGTCAATACCACTAGATTCCCACTTGTATGCCTTATCACTACCGTATTTCTTACTAATAACTTCAACTTTTTCAGCAACCATAAAAGCTGAATAAAATCCTACGCCAAATTGGCCAATAATGTCTATATTTTTCTTGTGTTCATTTTCTGTTTTAAATTCTTCTGAACCTGATTTAGCAATTGTACCTAAATTTGTTTCAAGTTCTTCTTTACTCATTCCTATACCATTATCTTTGATAGATAATGTTCTTTTATCTTTATCAATGCTTAAGAAAATTTCAAAATCTTTTTTATTTACTTTTATTTGTTTATCTGTTAGTGACATATAATGAAGTTTATCAATTGCATCACTAGCATTAGAAATAATTTCTCTTAAAAAGATTTCTTTATTTGTATAGATAGAATTAATCATTAAATCCATTAATTTTTTAGATTCTGTTTTAAATTCTTTTTTCTTCAATTTTCCATCACCTTCTTTTTAAGTTTAGCACTTTATATTAGCAATGTCAATACGAGAGTGCTAATATAGAATAATAGAAAACGATTAGCTTTTATTACTAATCGTTTAGTTGTCAATACTTTTTATTAATTAGATATTAAATTATTATCTTCATTAATTTGTTTTTGCAATAATTCTAAATCCACAATGTTTTTATTATCTCTTAACACTTTCATTTGTCTTCTTGCAGAATTATTAAGTCTAATCTTTTATTTTGTGGAACTTTGGCTTCTACTAATTCAGCATTTGTATTTTCCAAGTTATTTAATATTACTAAATGAAACAAATCAGTATAGTCTCTAATATTTCCATTTTTTGCAAGTTCAGGTTTACTTTCTCTCCATTCTTTTGTTGTCATATCAAATAGTGCTCCATTTAAAACATCAGCTTCTTCAGCATTAACAAAATTTCTTTTGTGCATCTGTAAGTGTTGAATTATATAAGCTTAACGAGCCATTCTATCTTTTCTTGATATGCTTCATTTACTTTTAATCTTTCAAATTCAGTTATTAAATAAACTCTGGTGGTAGATAGCTTGCAAATTCAAAAGCAATATCTGGATGATCAAAAGTTATTCATTCCTCTCCTTTTTTTATTTTTATTTATAAAATGCTTATAATTATTAAAAAATGCTAACATATTTCTATGTTAACATTTTGTATCAAGATACTGGTGTAAGTTCTTTTTGAATTAATTTTATGATTATTTCTATGGAATTCATAACATCTTCATAACTTATGTCTTTTACATAAATCTTTTTAAGTTTATATTTATTAAAGTTTGTTTTTAATCTTTCGCTATCTTTTATTAAATCAAAATTAGAAACAATCA
>CALVWG010000027.1 GCA_944364655.1 uncultured Bacilli bacterium
CAGAGATGAACCAATAGGAAACTATAGTTGGGATAATAAAGCTTCAGGAGTTGGTTCATCAGAGAGCGAATATGGAAGTAATGATTGGACAGATAGTGCATTACAAAAACTACTAAATGAAGGAGCTTATTGGAATAGAACAACAGGTGAATGTCCATACGGTCAAAACGGTGCAATTACACCATGCGATTTTAGTAACAATGGTCTAACAAATGAAGCAAAAAAAATGATAGGTAATACTTTATGGGATTTAGGAGGGACTTCTAATTATCGTGACGAAAGTAATGGATTAACAAATCATTTTTATTCATATGAAAGAGGAACGGAAGTTTATAATAATAGACCAACGGAATGGATTGGTAAAATAGGCTTAATGTATCCAAGTGATTATGGCTATAGTACTAATGGCGGAGTAGTCGCAAATAGAGAAAGTTGTTTAGCAAAAGAGATATTTAAATGGGCTGAACTTGAATTTAGTGACTGTAGAAATAATAGCTATTTATTTAATGATTTATATAATCAATGGACAATAATGCCTATTTCGTCAAATTCTATTTATATGTTATATATCGATAGCAGAGGAGTTATTCTTAACAGTATACCGACAAAAAATGCAAATGTTAATCCATTGTTATATCTAAAATCAAATATAAAAATAATTGGTGGTGAGGGAAGTGAGTCTAATCCATACCAATTAACTTTATAGTAAAAATAAGATAGTATTAAAATTAATAAATAAAAAGTTAATAAATAGACAAAATGTATAATAGATAGAAAATAGGAGGAATAAAAATAAATATGTCAAAAGTATATTTTACAAAAGAAATAACACCTGAAAGTTTAATTAAAATTTATAATGCTTTAGAAAAAAAGTTAGAAGGGAAAATAGCTGTAAAAATCTCAACAGGTGAACCAGGAGGAAATAACTATTTAAAACCAGAGTTAATAAAAGATTTAGTTAGTAATTTAAACGGAACAATTGTTGAATGTTGTACCGCCTATGGTGGAAAAAGAATGAATTTAGAAGATCATTTACAAACAGTTAAAGAACACGGTTTTACAGATATTGCAACCGTTGATATTATGGATAGTACAGGAGATTTTCCAATTCCTGTAAAAAATGGGCAACATTTAAAAGAAAATTTTGTTGGTAAAAACTTAGAAAATTATGACTCAATTTTAATGTTATCACATTTTAAAGGCCATGCTATGGGTGGCTATGGCGGTGCTTTAAAAAATATGAGTATTGGAGTTGCTTCAACTAAAGGAAAAGCCTGGATTCATTCAGCTGGTACAATAACTGATCCTAAAAAAGTATGGGATAATTTACCACCTCAAGATTCCTTTTTAGAAAGCATGGCTGAAGCTTGTGAATCGGTAATTGATTATATGAAAGGTAATATTGTATATATAAATGTTTTAAACAATTTATCAATTGATTGCGATTGTGATTTTAATCCAGAAGCACCTTGTATGAAAGATATTGGTATTATGGCTTCAATAGATCCTGTTGCTCTTGATAAAGCGTCATTAGATATGATTTATCAAAGTAATGATCCTGGTCGTGATCATTTTATTGAAAGAGTAGAATCAAGAAATGGAATTCATACTATATTAACAGCCGAAAAATTAAATTTAGGTTCTACTAATTATGAATTAGTAAATTTAGATTAGACATTTAGTCTTAATATTTCTTATTTAAGGAATAGACTTTAATGTCTTTTTTTGTTACAATTACGTTAAGTAAAGGAGCATATCTATGGAAAAAAAGAAAACAAATAAAAAGAAAACAAAAATAACTGAAGAAGAAGCAATGAAGCTAATAATGCCTAACAAAAAAATGCTAATAGTAGGAGTTTGTTTAGGTTTGATTATTGCCTTATTAGGTACAGTAAGTATCTATAGAAAAAACACAAATATTGATTATTCTAAAAGCTATTTAGTAACTAAAAATATTGCCAAAGAAATAAATTGTGACAATTTAAGTGAAGCTATAAATAAAGAAAGATCTTTTATTTTCATTACTAATTATAATGATGAAAATGAATATAATTTAGAAAAAGATTTAAAAGATGTTATTAATAAGTATAAACTATCCAATGATTTTTATGTTTTTCCCCAAAATCATAACTGTGGCTCAATTTCTGAAATTGAATCAGGAACTTTAGGAACAACTTTAAAATTAAAAGAGCCAATTTCAACTATGCCAACGATTCTTTATTATGAAAATGGCGAATTTATTGATTATGTAAAAAGAGAAGATGTTAAAATGATTGAAGCAGCTGATTTTGTTCAATTATTAGATATTTATGAAATAACAGAATAAAAAAGTTATTTCTTTTTTGAAAGGAAGAAGAAAAATGTTGAATGTAGTTTTATTTGAACCAGAAATACCAGGTAATACAGGTAATATAATGCGTACATGTGTAGCAACCCATACTAAACTTCATTTAATTAAACCACTAGGTTTTTCTTTAGATGAAAAATATATTAGAAGAAGTGGCGTAAATTATATAGATAATTGTCATTATGAAGTTTACGAAAATTGGGATGATTTTTTAAGTAAAAATAAAGGAACAATGTATTTCTTTACAAGATATGGTCATCATCCGCATTCTGATTTTGATTATAGTAATAAAGAAGAAAATATTTATCTTGTTTTTGGTAAAGAAAGTACCGGTATTCCAAGAAGTATTTTAAAACCTCACTTAAACAATTGTGCAAGAATTCCTATGACTGATCAAGTAAGAGCATTAAATTTATCTAATTCAGTAGCGATTGTTTTATATGAAGCTTTAAGACAACAAGACTATTTAGATTTGTTTAGAGAAGAACCTAGCGAAGTTGGTCATAAAGGCAATCACTTTATTGAAGATTACGATGGAGAATAATTATGCACTGCAAAAGATGTGGAAAAGCTATTGGTACTGACCGTGGAATTTGTCCTTTTTGTGGAGCTATGCTTACTAAAGAACAAATCAAAATTTATCAACAAGATAAAAAAGAAAATATGTTTAAACCTGAAATGCTTACAGAAAAATTTGGTGAAAAACCGCAAATTTATCAAAAAAGAGAAGATAATTCTAAATATTTATGGTTAATAGTTTTCTTAGCTCTAGCTATAATTATTGCCTTAATTATTCTAATTATTGTATGAAATATAAAATTTTTCTCAAAATAATAAGGGTGAAATAGATGGAAATAGCCTTATTATGTGGGAAAATTTTTTTTGCAAGAATATTAGACGTTACTATTTCAACATTTCGTCAAAATATTATGTTAAAAGGTAAAAATATTATTGGGGCCTTTCTAGCATTTTTAGAAATATTGATTTGGTTTTTTGTAGCAAGAGAAGCTTTGTTAATTAAAATAGATAATCTTTTTATTCCTATTTCTTATTCTTTAGGTTACGCTACCGGAACTCTTTTGGGGGCTTTTCTATCAAAAAGATTAATAAATGGTGTTATAGGTATTCAAATAATTACCGATGAAAATAAAAAAGAAATAATAAATGCTTTAAAATTAAGAGGTTACAGTTTTAACGTTTTAAATATTGAAAGTGGTTATAATAGTACCCCTAAAATAATGATTTTTTTAGAAGTTAATAAAAAAAGCTTAAAAAAAGTTCATTCTTTAATTCAAAAAAAAGATCCAGATGCTTTTATCGCTATAAGTGACACAAAGCAAGTATATAATGGTTCATTAAAATAAAAAAACAAATTTTTTAATAATTAAAAGAGCTTATAGTATATAGATAAAACAAAAAATTATTTTACAAAACCAAAAAAAGTTGTTATAATACAGTTATCAGATTTAAGTGGGCAGAAATTCCCACTTTTATTATTGGAAAGGGTGAGTAAAAAAGTGTTAGAAGAAATTAGAAAAGCCATTGAAAAGCCACTAGAAAAATTAGAAATAGTTATAGATGACATTACTTTCGAAAAAGAAGGTGCTTACTATTTTTTAAGAATAACATTAGATAAAGTAAATGGCTTAGATTTGGATACTGTCGTTGAAGCAACTAACATCATAAATCCTATTTTAGATGAACTAGACATAATCGAAGAATCTTACATTTTAGATGTATCAAGTAAGGAAAGAGGCGAGTAAAATGAATACAAAAGAATTTATTAAAGCATTAGATCATATTACAGAAGAAAAAAATATTAGCAAAGATGTTGTTTTTGAAGCTATGGAATTAGCCTTAGCGACAGCTTATAAGAAAAATTTTAATTCCAAGACAAATGTAAAAGTTAAAATAAATAGGGAAACAGGCGATATAAAGGTTTATTCATATTATGTGGTAGTTGATGATTTTGACGATGGATCTGAAACAATTGACGAAGAAGGAAATAAAGTTAAAATCCCACCTGCAATCAACGTTGATGCTCAAATACTTTTAGAAGATGCTAGAGAAATTGATCCAACAATAGAAATAGGCGATACTATTGAAAAAGAAGTAACACCAAAAGATTTTGGCCGTGTTGCGGCTGGAACTGCTAAACAAGTTTTAACCCAAAAAATTAGAGAAGCTGAAAGAACTGTTATAATGGAAGAATTTGCAGATAAAACTGGCGAAATGATGGTCGGAATGCTTGCTATGGAAGATCAAAAAAATTATTATGTTGATTTGGGAAAATCAAGAGGTATTCTTCCAAAAAGTGAAATGATACCAGGTGAAGTTGTTAAAATGGGATCAAGTATAAAAGTCTATATTACTAAAGTTGAAGAAACAACAAAAGGACCTTTAATTTTATGTTCAAGAAAACACTATGGCTTTGTTAAAAGACTTTTTGAAACTGAAATACCAGAATTAGCCGATGGTACAATTATGTTGTATGCCGTTGTAAGAGAGCCAGGTATTCGAAGTAAAGTAGCAGTCTTTTCAAGAGATGAACGAGTTGATCCAATAGGTGCTTGTATAGGAGCAGGAGGATCAAGAATTGCCAATATTTTAAAAGAATTAAATGGCGAAAAAGTTGATTTAATTCGCTATTCAGAAAATGCTGAAGAATTTATTGCTAATGCCTTATCACCAGCTAAAGATGTAACGGTTAATATCATTGATCCAATGAAAAAAGAAGCTTTAGCAATTGTTAATGATGAAAATTTATCTTTAGCAATTGGCAAAAAAGGTTCAAATATTAAGCTAGCAAGCAAGTTAACAAAATATAAAATAGATATCAAAACATTAAATCAAATAAATGAAGAAGGTAATAAATGATAAAATTATTTACTCACTGTGCTGATCTTGATGGTTTAGGCAGTGCTGTATTACTTGATTTAATAAGCTAGGATACAAGTGCTACTTCATTCTACAGAATATAATGGCCTTAAAGTTGCAATTGTTTTAGGAAGTTATAATATTCGTAATAATTTAGCAGAATATTTAAAACAAAATAAACCTAAATTTGCTATTTTAATGCTTATAGCAGTAGATAATAAGAGTGTTTCTTTTAGATCATTAAAATCAAATGTAGAAGTTAGAAGCTTAGCTGAAAAATTTGGTGGTGGTGGTCATCAAGAAGCAGCTTCTTGTCCCTTAAAAAATATAGAACCCATGATGCTTTCAAGAATTTTAAAATAATTAAAAGGAGGGGGAAAATGAAACAAAGAAAAATACCTATGCGTACATGCGTTGTCACTAAAGAAAAATGCGAAAAAAAAGAATTAATAAGAATTGTTAGAACTCCTGAACAAACAGTTGAAATAGATTTGACAGGTAAAAAAAATGGCAAAGGAGCTTATTTAAAATTAACTAAAGAAGTAATTTTAAAAGCCAAACAAAATAAAGCGTTAGATAAAGCTTTAGAAATAGAAGTTCCTGATGAAATATACGATGAATTAATAAAAATGATAGGGTAATAATATGTCTGGTAAAAGAGAAAATTACATAGATTGGGATACCTTTTTCATGGTTAGTGCTATCAACGCTAAATTAAGAAGTAAAGATCCAAGAACTCAAGTCGGGGCAGTAATAACAAAAGATAATCATATTATTTCAACTGGCTATAATGGAACTCCGGTATATATGGATGATGATGATTTTCCGTGGGATTCAAAAGGTGAAGAAACAAACGACTTATTACAAATAAAAAATACTTTTGTTATTCATGCTGAAGCTAATGCCCTAGATCATTGCTATGGTCAAAATTTAAATGGTGCAACATTATATGTTACGTTATTTCCTTGTCTAGAATGTACAAGAAGAATAGCTCAAACAGGAATTAAAAAAATAGTTTATTTAGAAGAATATCAAAAGCCAAAATTAGTCGCGGCAGCCAAAAAAATATTTGAGTTAGCTAAGATAGAAGTAATAAAATTTGAAAATATTGAAACCTTAAAAACAGCTCTTAACGAGTCTTTAATGTATCTTAAACAAATTGAAGAAAAAAGAGAAGAACTTAAAATTACTAAAATAAGAAAATAAAAAGAAAGGATGTGTTATTTATGACTGTAAAAGAATATGCAGAAAGTGTTAATTTATCTGTTGCTGAAATTTTAAAAAAGTGTGAAAGTTTAGGAATAGATGTCAAAAATGCGAATGATTATTTATCAGACGATGACGTTATTAATTTAGATTTTGCTACTAATTTAATTAGTACTGAAAATGATATAACATATGAAGAAGAAGATAGCATGGACGAAGTTGTTGAAGATTTAGTTGCTTCAACTAATGTTCATACAATGAATCCTGAAACCAAAAAACAAAAATTAAAAAAACGTAGTGATTTTGAGTCTGGCAAATCTGATTATCTTAATAAAAGAAAAGAAATGTATAAACACAAAGAAAAATTAATGCACAATGACTTAAATGAGGATGTTGTTTTATATAAAAATGGTATGACTGTTTCTGATCTAGCAAATGCCTTAAATATTAGTGGAACAGATATTATTAAAAAATTAATGACATTAGGTTTAATGGTTTCGTTAAATCAAGAAATTTCTTTTGAAAATGCTGAAATTATAGCTTTAGATTTTAATAAAACCTTAAAAAAAGAAGAAACACAAGATGTTGCTAATTTTGAAGAATTTGAAATTAATGATAAAGAAAGTGATTTAGTAAATCGTCCAGCTGTTGTAACAATAATGGGTCATGTTGACCATGGAAAAACTACACTTTTAGATTATATTCGTCACAGTAAAGTTGTAGATACAGAGTTTGGTGGTATTACCCAACATATTGGTGCATATCAAATAGAACACAATGGATCAAAAATAACTTTTATAGATACACCTGGACATGCTGCCTTTACTGAAATGCGAGCAAGAGGTGCTAGTGTAACAGATATTGTTATCATTATAGTTGCAGCTGATGACGGGGGGATGGGTCAAACAAAAGAAGCCATTGATCATGCAAAAAGAAAAAAAGATAAAATCATCGTGGCTATTAATAAAATCGATAAACCAAATATTAATATTGAAAGAGTCATGCAAGAAATGAGTGAAAACGGTATTACTCCTGAAGAATGGGGTGGAGAAGTTCCATTTGTTAAGATTTCAGCTCAAACAGGTGAAGGAGTTGATTTATTATTAGAAACCATTCAAACTATCAGTGAAGTTAACGAATATAAAGCAAATCCAAATCGTTATGCAATGGGTACCGTAATCGAATCTAAAGTTGACAAAAATATTGGTGGAATTGCCTCTTTATTAATTCAAAACGGAACTTTAAGAATAGGTGATCCTCTTGTTGTCGGAACTTTTTTTGGCCGTGTTAGAACAATGAAAAACGATTTAGGCGTATCAATTGTTGAAGCTGGACCATCAACACCGGTAGAAATAACAGGCTTATCTGATAATCCTAGTGCTGGTGATAAATTCATGGCTTTTGAAACTGAAAGTGAAGCAAAAAAAGTAGCAGCAAAACGTGCTGATGCTGCTAAATTAAATAAAAATAAAAAAGAAGTTGTTTCTTTAGATGATTTATTTTCTAAAATAAAATCAGGTCAAAAAGAAATTAATGTCGTATTAAAAGCAGATGTTCGAGGAAGCGAAGAAGCTGTCAAAAATTCTTTAGAAAAAATTGATGTTGAAGGTGTAAAAGTAAATGTTATTAGAAGTGGTATAGGAACAATTACTGAAAGTGATGTAGTTTTAGCAAATGCTTCAAATGCTATTATTATTGGTTTTAATGTTATGCCTTCATCAATAACCAAAGAAGTAGCCAAAGAGTATAATGTTGATATTAGATTATACACTATAATTTATAAAGTTATTGAAGAAATGGAATTGGCTATGAAAGGTTTATTAGATCCAGAATTTGAAGAAAATATTTTAGGAAGTGCTGAAATAAGAAAAATATTTACTTTCTCAAAAATTGGTAAAATTGCTGGTTGTTATGTAACAGAAGGAATTGTTAAAAGTGGCGCTAATGCTCGTGTTATTCGTGATGGTATAATTATTTATGATGGTAAAATTGCATCAATTCAAAGAGAAAAAGATACAGTTAAAGAAGTAAAAAAAGGTTTTGAATGTGGTATCACCTTAGAAAATTACAGTGATATAAAAGAAGGAGATACTATTGAAAATTATGAAATGGTTGAGATTAAAAGATGAGTGTAAAAATTGAAAGAATAAATTCTGAACTTGCTAAAATTATTTCAGAAATACTAGCTTATGAAACTAGAGATGAATTAATGCATACAATTACCATTACTTCTGTTGAAACATCTAAAGATTTATCTTATTCTAAAGTGTTTTTTACAAGTATTAAAGATTTACCAATTAATGAATTAGAAAAAGAAATGAATGAAGCCTCTGATTTTGTTAGAAAGAAAGTTGCTGAAAAAATTGATTTAAGACAAACTCCAAAAATAAAATTTATTTATGATAAATCAATTGAATATGGTAATAAAATTGAAAAAATAATAGCGGAAATTAACGAAGAAAAAGCATAAAAATTGCTTTTTTTTTGTTATATTAGCCAAGTCAAAAATTATCTTTTTGAATAAACTTTCTAATGAAAGGAGAAATTTTTAATGAATTTAGAAACGTTAGATACAAATATTAGTTGCAAAAATGATTGCTTGTGTGAAGTAGTAGATTGCTTAGTTGATAGATGTAATAAACCAGGACCAACTGGCCCAACAGGCCCTACAGGACCAACAGGACCTGCCGCAGAAAATTTAAATGCATTTGCAATGGTACATGATGAAACAAATTCTTCTGTTCCAATGAATGAAGCTGTTAAATTTAATATTCCTAATTTGCTTAATGAAATATCTTATGATCCAACTTCTGGCGAATTTTCTGTTCCAAAAGCTGGTCAATATATGGTTCATTGGTGGATAAATGTAAAAAATAAAGGAAAATTAGATACATGTGGTCCAAAAGCTTTAGGAATTGAATTTCATCAAACTGTACCTTCTGATATTAGAATAGCGCATTCTTCTACACATAATGAGGTATATCCTTGTGCAACTGGTACAATAAGTGGTAATGCTATTTTTGATGCTCCAGCTAATTCTAAATTTAAATTTTTTAATACATCAAATGTAGATATAGATTTAGTGCCTAATGATTTATATTCAGCATCAGTTTCAATGAATAGAATAAATTAAATACATATTTAATTAAATTTTTCAAAATAAATATTTTAAAGTAATTTTATAAAGATTAATAAATTTTATAAAGATTAATAAAAAACAATTGACAAATGCCTTTTATTAAGGTAATATTATAAGCGTTATAGAAAAAGAAAGAAACGGATCCACCGTTCACCTGAGTGCTAAAGTGCTAGGTTTGAAGCTTTTATAAAAATAATTTTTTTAAAAAGTAAATAGGTGGATACTAAGTATCTGCCTTTTTCATTGTATGGAGGTGCATTTATATAGCAAAGAAAACAGACGAATTACCAATTAATGATGAAATACAAGTGAGTGAATTAATGGTAATTGGACCTAATGGAGAACAAATGGGAATAAAAAGCTTAGCGGATGCTAAAACAATAGCTAACTTTGCTGGCTTAGACTTAGTTTTGATGAGCGGTAATGCAATACCAGCTGTAGCCAAAATAATGGATTATAATAAATTCCGTTATGAAAAAAAGAAAAAGCAAAAAGAAGCTAGTAAAAAGCAACGTGAAACAAATAAAGAATTAAAAGAGTATCGTTTATCACCTGGTATCGATATTCATGATTTTGAAACAAGAGTGAGAAATGCTAAAGAATATCTTATGAAAGGTCATAAAATTCGAGGCTTTATTCGCTTTAAAGGTAGACAAATGGCCCATCCAGAATTAGGTCGAGAAGTTTTAGAAAAATTTGCAGAACAATTAAATGAAGTAAGCATAATCGAAACACAAGTTAAACAAGATGGCCGTATTATGTTTATTATCTTAGCACCTAAAAAATAAAAGAAAGAAGGAAAAGTTGTATGGCAAAAGGACCAAAAATGAAAACTCATAAAGCAAGTAGTAAAGTTTTCAAAAAGAACAAAAATGGTACATTATCTTATAAAGTAAGTGGCGGTAACCATAAAACTAATAAGGATAGCGCAAAACAAATTCGTCAAAGACGTAACAAAGGAACATTAAGTAAAGGAGAAGCTAGCAGAATTAAATCTGTTATCTAGTAAGGTGGTGTAAAAATGGCAAGAGTTAAAGGTGGAACTGTTTCCAAAACAAGAAGAAGAAAAGTTTTAAAACAAGC
>CALVWG010000028.1 GCA_944364655.1 uncultured Bacilli bacterium
TTTTAATTAAATTCTTGTCTTTTCTCAATTCTCTTCTTTGCTTTCTATTCACTACTACATACCACCTTTTTATTATGTAGTAATTATATCAAATTCTTTGCGAAAAAAATTTACTCTTTTTCTCTGATGTAAATTATGACAATTTACATTTTTGTTTTTTTTTGATATACTGTTATAAGCAAATAAGGAGTTTCTATGAAAAAGAAAATAATAATTTTAAGTATATTAATGTTGTTTGCTTCTGGATGTTCTACTGTTAGAAATAGTAGTTATGATGCAATTGTTGACGAGGCACTTGCAAATACTAATTTATCAACGAATGTTTCACGTCCTGGATATAAATATTATTTGCCACTTGGTTTAAGACTTTTAAAAGAAGAAGGCAGCAATGAATTTATTTCTAAAAATGATACTATTTATTATTTATTTATAGATTATATAAGTTATTTTAATAAAAAAGAAGATACATATACTGAAAATAAAAATGCTATTTATAGTTTAAAAATTAAAAAAAATGATTTATTTGGTTATTTAGAAATAAAAAATACGGAAAACGACAAATATTTTATTGAAATCATGTATAATTATGCTAAAATAGAAGTGATAGTAGAAAAAGAAAAAGCCAATGAGGCAATCGCTTATGCTATGTCTATATTGTCTTCAATTACTTATCAAGATACTGTTTTAACTAGTTTGATGGGTGAAGATGTTTTGAAAAGTAATGAGGTTGAACATAATATTTTTGAAACAGCTCAGACAGAAAGTGATTACTTACAAATTGTCGAAGAGTATGGACAGTATGAGGAAGATGAAACTGTTGATCCAGATTTTATCCGAAGATAAAGAAGAGAGGGAATAATAATGGGATTATTTAATAAATTAAAAAATGTTCTTTTTGAAGAAGAAGAAATAGAAATTCCTGTAAAAGAAACAGAAGTAAAAAAAGAAATAAAACCCGAAGTTGAAAGAAAACCACTTGAAAGAAAAAAAGTCAATATTGAAAGTTCAATACCTGATAATACGCCTGTTATAAATGATAAAGAATTATTTAAAGCTGAAAAAACTTTTGATTTTCCTGTTTTTGATGATCAAGAATTTGAAAATATGAAAATTATTACTGAAGAAAAAAGAGCAGATCCAAATCGCAATATGAGTATTAATCTTTTTGATTACGAAAAGCCGAAAGTTAAAAGAGATGAAACAAGAAGTAGAACTCCTGAAATTCGGGGTCGAGTATATGATACTAAAAAAACGGTAGAACAATCTTCAAAAAAGTTTATTCCATCACCAGTTATATCTCCTGTTTATGGAGTGTTGGATAAAAACTACAAAAAAGAAGATATTGTTGTAAAAAAGGAAGATAAAAAAACAATTGAATTAGACGCTGTTCGTAAAAAAGCTTTTGGAACATTAGAAGGAGATATTGAGAAAAGCTTAAAAAAGGAAAAAGAATCTCAAGTGAAATTTGATAGTGATGCTAAAATGGATGAACTTTTAAAGGAAGCAGCAACTGAAACTATTGAGATACCTTCTAAAAAAGAGCTTGAAACAGTTCCAAAAAGAACTGAAAAAGGAGATAAACTAGAAGTTTTAGATAAGCCTAAAAATAAAACGCAAATAGAGAAAATAGAAGAGGATACATTAGAAGACGATTTATTTGATTTAATTGATTCAATGTACGAAAATAAGGAGGATGAATAATAATGAGTTTTTTGCTAGAATTTTTGCCAGTAATTATTTACATATTATTAATAATTATTTTAATGATTGGTATTGTATTAGCTATTAAATGTTTAATTACATTAGATAAAGT
This sequence comes from uncultured Bacilli bacterium, assembly GCA_944364655.1. Lineage (GTDB taxonomy): Bacteria > Bacillota_I > Bacilli_A > RF39 > UBA660 > Ventrenecus. The sequence continues at coordinate 1,814 of CALVWG010000028.1, forward strand.
AGAAAAAGTTGTTGATAATGTTAATGATAAAGTAAGAGCTTTAGATGGTTTATTTCACATTATTGATACTACAACTGATCGAGTTGTTTTAATAACTGATAAAGTTATTGAAGGTATTACAGCTTTGATTGCTAATTTATTTGTTAGTAATAAAAAAACTAGAAATACTAAAAAAGATGAAAGTAAGGAAATAAAAAATGGCACAAAATAAAATGGGTCATTTTTTTACAGGAGCTATTATAGGTGTTGGCTTAGGACTTTTAATTGCCCCTAAGGAAGGCAGCGAAACAAGAGAAAAATTAAAAAAGTCTTTTAATAATTTATTAGATACTATTGATAATATTAATATTGATAAAACTAGTGATTCTATTGTTAATAAAATAGTTGATTTAAAAAATAAAATAACAAGTATTAATTCCGAAGAAGCTAAAGAAATAATAAATGATAAGAAAGAGATTTTAGATAATGAATGTGATAATCTTATTAAAGAGATAAAAAAAGAAAAAGCTCCTAAAGTAGTAGAAAATGTTAAAAAAATAAAACGAAAAACAAATAATTTAGCAAATGATGTGATTGAAAAAATCGATCAAAAAGAAAAAGATAATTCAAAAAGTAAAAATAAAAAGAAAAAGAGTAAAAAAAATAATAGTAATTAGGCATTTGTCAAAGTCAAGTGTGACCTTTCACATATAATAAAAATGGGAGGAGAGTTTTTATGAACCCATATATGCCTAGATATAAATATCCGAATCAGGATCGCTTTATTTTTCCATTTTTAACTGGGGCTTTAGTAGGAGGAGCGGCAATAGGTTTGACAAGACCACGTCCTATTTATAATGTTAGTCCTCATCCATATCCTCAAATGCCACCGCCACCACCATATGGTCCATATGGAAATTATTCTTATAATTTTTATTATCCATATTAAGTGTTATCTTGATTAATTGTTTTAAAATTTTATGTCTTGCTTATAACAAAAGTTATAAGCTTTTTTTATAAAAATTAAATTTAAAAGATAAATGTCCTATACAAAAAATAAAATTAAGCATATTTTACACTAGGAGTGTGAGAAAATGAATTATGAAGATGACTATATTTTAAATTATAGTGATAATATTTTAGTTAATGATTTAGAAGAAAAAGTTGAAAATATTAGTTTAACAAAAACAACTTTGAATGAAACAGGAGGAATAACAGGTACTATTTTAGATAATGTAGGAGAACCAGTTAATGAAGCAACTGTTAAAGTGTTCGATTTAGCGTTTAATCCGATAAAACACACTATGACAAATACAGAAGGAAAATATAGTATTACAGGATTAAATCCAGGAGACTACATTGTTTATGCAGTTAAAGATGGATATTCAATGTCTGCTAAATTACAAATAAATATTACTAATAAAATTGTGCAATTGAATAATATTTTGATTACACCAAATGTAACTTATACAAAGGGAAGTATATATGGAATTGTTTATGATAAACTTACTAAACTTCCATTAAAAAATGTAAAAGTAACATTAAAAAGTATAACTGATCCGGCAATTGTTATTGCTGAAACTTTTAGTGCTCTTGATGGTGAATATGTATTATATAATATTGATGCAGGAACTTATCAAATAAATGCAATTAGTGATGATTATGTTTTAACTTCACCTTTTAATGTTGTTGTTATCGATAATACTAATTCGAGAGAAATTTTATATTTGGATAAATTATCAATGGCAAAACATGGAACTATAAGTGGAGTTGTTAAAGATGAAGCTACGGATGTTCCGATTGAAGGAGCCTTTGTAGGACTATATACTGTTGATCTTTTAACTAAAGAAGAAAAATTAGTAAAAATTACAACTACAGATCGTGAAGGTAAATATTTCTTCGGTTATGTTGAAGCCGGAAATTATATTGTTAAAGCTAAGTTAACAAAATAAAATAAAAAAAGAAAATTAGTTAATATTTTCTTTTTTTTGACTTTTAAAAATTATTGCTAAATAAATAAATAAGACAATCGTTGATGATCCACCATAACTTATAAATGGCAAAGGAATTCCAATAATTGGGAATATACCAATATTCATACTTATATTAATTATTTGGCTAATTATAAAAATTGTTAAGAAAGAATATAAAAAAAGTTTACATTCTTTTTTGGTTATTTTTTTATGGTAGTTAATTAAATAATAATCTAATACTAAAAATGATAGTAAAATTATTATATTTCCTATTATTCCTAAAACATTACTTGTTAAAGCAAAAGCAAAATCTGTTGGAGCTTCAGGTATATAAATTCCTGTTTTAGTTAAAGAAAATTGAAATAATGGAGCACTGCCAATAGCAATTAAAGCATTTTCAATTTGCATCCCATTTCCTAATGAAAAAAGTCTTTCTACTCTATAAAAAAATGTAGTACCAATTAAATTTATGAGAATATCTTTTTGCCAGAAATATAAATAGAAGAATCCACCAATTAATAGACTAACTAAAATTCCAAATATTAAAAACCATCTTTTATGAATTTTAGAATTCCAAAGTAAAACTAAGGTTATCATAAAGTAAAATAAAATTGCGCCTGTATCTGGTTCTAAAAATACTAAAATGGCTGGTATGGTAAATATTAAGAAAATATATAGTAAAAATTTTATTTCGTCAAACCATTTATAAAATTTCTTTTTACTACATAAATAGGCTAAATATAATGAATAGGAAATTTTCATAAATTCACTTGGCTGAAAGTTGAAATAGTGTAAATCGATCCATGCTTTTGCGCCGTTTATATCTTTTCCTATAAATAAAACTAATACTAACATTAATAAGTTAAATATATAAAGAAATAAACTGTATTTAAATAAATATTTTATAGGGAAAAATTTAATTAAGAAAAAGATAATAAAGCCGATTGCAAACCAGGTTATTTGCTTTTCAAAATGATTTTGGTAAACATTACTTATGAAAGCTGCATGGTACATTAAAACTAAACTAATGCTTATTAGAATTAAAAAAGGAATAATAAAAAATAAGTTTTTCAAATTAATTTTCTTTTCCATATTTTTATTATGGTAAAATAAATTAACTTTTAATCATAAAATAAAGTAGAGAGGGGAAAAATGATGAAAGAATTACCAAAAGTTTTTGTAAGTCCAATTGAAAAGAAATTGCAAAATAATAAAGATTTATTTTATAGTAGATTATTAGGAGATCGAAAAGATACTAATGATGTACTAAAGGAAATTGATAATATATTTCATAGTAAAGATTTTGTTTATAAAAGTAATGTTGAAATAACAACTAAAGATGGGGTTAGAGAAGAAGTTATTGTTGGAAAAACTGGGGCTTCACTTTTAACTATGGATGGCAAAGCTATTGCTATTAAGGATATTAAAGATATAAAAAAAATATAAAATAATTTGTTTTATTTTATATTTTTTTATAATAATTGATCAATGTATTTTTTTAATTGTTTAGCATCTTTGCCAAAAATTATTTTTAATTGATTATCAATTTCCACTATTCCTTTAGCGCCTAATTTGGTAATTGCATCTTTGTCAACTTTAGAAACATCTTTTAAAATAACTTTAAAACGAGACATATTACATTCAGCATTAACAATGTTGTCTTTACCGCCTAAATAAGTAAGTAATTTGTTAGCTTCTAAGTGGAAATCTTTTTGCATTATTTTAACAACAATTAAAGAGATAAAAATTAAAACAATTATTATTATTAAATAAATTAACCATTGGTCCATATTTATCAACCTCATAAAAATTATACTATAAATTTTTTAAAAATGCACGTATTTTAAAAACTAACATAAATTATTAGTGAGAATACAGGAAAGGGGAATATATTATGTGTAATAATGAAGAGACATCAAATTGCATTTCTGAAATACTTAATGTAATTCTAGTTTTACAACAAAATGCATGTCCAAATTCTTGCTTAGATTCATGTGATCGTCCGGTTTTAGGCGGAGGGCCTAATTGCTTAATTTGTAATACTAGACCAATTCAAATTTATACATGTGGTTCAAATGGTACAGCATTAAGTATGCCAACAGCTAAAGATCCTGTTGTTGGTGGAACTACATCTTCAGTATTTAGAGTTGAAAAAGTTGATAACAATTGTTGTACTTGTCGAGTACTTGAAGATAATCCAGATACAACAAGCCTAAATCCATATGTAGCAACAAACTCATTCTTTACAATCAATTTATCATGTGTTTGTTTAATTCGTTGCTTATCAGATACTTATGTAGAATGTGTTTAGAAAAGAAGTGAAAACTTCTTTTTTTTTGGAAATCATTATGATATAATTTTAAGTAGAATAGGTGATTATATGGTAATACGTAGTGAGTTGATTAATAAATTAATGTCTTCTACTAAACAAATGATTTTAGATAATAAGAGTTCTGATAATACTATTAATAATTTTAAAAAAAGAATTAATTCTATTGAAGCTTTATTAATTAGTATAATTGATGATCAAAATAAAACAGAAGATTTACAATCTAGAAGAGAAAAAATTTTAGAACTTCAAATGTGGTTAAATGATTATCAAGAATATATGGATGAGTGCAGGTTGATTTTAGACAGAATAAATAGTAATCCTAATTATAGTGAACAAGGGTGCTTAAATCTTATTCGATATGTTACTTTGTATCAAGAATTAGAAAGTAAAATTGATTATAATAATGTATTATATTCAAAAATTAGTAATTTACATAATATTTTAGAAAAAATCAATGAAGCATACCATGCTGTTTTTAATGTTAACGATGATTTAATAAGTAGAGATTCTCTGCCAGTTAAAAAAACAAATGATGTTACAGATGAAGAATATCAGAATTATGTTTCTAATTTTTTTAGTAGAAAAAAAAGTAAGAAGGATGTTTTAAAAGAAAATATTATTGAAGATAAGAAAGTTAGTGAAGATAAAAAAACTCCTTTAAATATTTCAGTAGTTTCAGGAAGTAATGATGGGTATTTACTTCGAAAAAGAAATTTGGATATTTATAAAAATAAATTATATAAAAAAATGGATGAGTTTAAAGGTCAAATTCACTTATTTAATCAGCAATCATTAGAATTACAAACTGTATTAACTAGTGAGATAAATCGGGTTCAAAATATTACAGAAGATGATTTAAAAGATTTAAAAAAAGATTTAAAAATTTTTAATCCTTCTACTAATATTGAGACTATTATGCAGGCTTTAATTGCAAGATATCATATAAATCCTTTAACTTATACGTTACCAGTTTTAACTGATAAAGAATTAGATGTATTACCAGTTTTTGAACCAACTAATGATAAAAAAAATAGAAATTATAAAAATAAGGGTAGTTTAAAAAAACAAGTTAATTTTGGAGAAACAATTTTAGCTGCTTTGAAATATTTAGGATTTAATGAGGTGGATATAAAAGATAAAAAAGCTATTAATGAACATGTTGATTATGATATGTTTATTAATATTGGTGATGTAGTAAATTTAAAAGATTATAATGTATATGTCTATAAAGATGTTAATTTAAAAATTCCTCAAATTCCTTTATATGGACCAGAAACAACTAGGTATGTTGAAAAGCTATATATGACTAATAATGAAAATGTTGTAGAAGTTACAGGCCAAGTTGAACGTAATTATTATTTAGAGTTTGGTTATAAACCTTTTGCAATAAAATGTTTTGACGGTTATTATAAAGTATCTGATGTGGTAATTGTTGAAAGAGAGAGATCTATGTTATGAAAGAAGAAAATTTAGATATTATAGAATTTGATAATAAAGAATATGCTCTTATTTTAAAATTTAATGTTAATAATAATTTGTATTTTTTGTTAAATGAAATTTTAAATGACGAATTAACGGATAATGTTATTGTTTTAAAAGAACAAGCTGGATTTTTACTAAGTATTGATGATGAAAAAGAAAAAGCAGAAGTAGAAAAATATTTATTAAATGAATATAAAAAGGACACTAATTAATATGGTTCTTCCGATAGTTTGTTTGAAACTATCTATAAAGTAGGTTGAAATATACCTGCTTTTTATGAATTTAAAATATCTTCTACCAT
>CALVWG010000029.1 GCA_944364655.1 uncultured Bacilli bacterium
AAAATACTAATAAATTAGGCTTTAGTTTCCTTGCCTACATCATTCTTTATGTTATCTATGAGATGTACTTTACATTCGCTCTTACCTTTGTTGGAATGGTTAGTCCAGATTTTGTAAGAAGTTTAGACAATGAAATAGGTGCAATAGCATCAGTTAATATCTTATTTGGAATACTAATTGGACTTGTAATTATCATTACAGCAATAATTACTCCTATAACTAATTATATTCTTAAAAATAAACTTAATTTAGAATAAATTATTATAAAACTGCTATTTTTTTTGATAGCAGTTTTATTTTGATTTATGCAAAACATCAGTTTTGCATTCAAAACCACCAGCTATGCTGGTGTGAATAGTAAAGAGCGAAGCCCACCAAAAAAACATATAAATCTCCTTCTGTTATAATATAAATGATTCGCCAATCAAATATAAAAAACAGGAGGAGATTTATATGTTAAAAACAAAAACAAAGTCAAGAGACATAGATGAGAGTAAATTGTCCCATACAAAATATAATTGTATGTACCATATTGTGTATTGCAGTTTCTTCTTTCTTTTGAACCACTTGATGCAATCAGTTAATGGTTAAACATGTAATTTAGGGCTAGCCTATGTGGTAGATATAGATTAACTTAGGTCAATACCGTGATAACTCGGATGCCACTTTGGTCCTTGTCGCCTAACTACTTCAATGGCAGTAATGCGAATGTGTTCAACGTGAACTCGGATGGTAACCTCAACAACAACCTCGTCTTCGGCGCATTCGGCGTCTGACCTGATTTTCACATCATTTTAGATACATTATGCGGTCTCCTTACAACAAATTTTTTTGCTATAGTGAAGGTTGACTATACTTGTGAAACAGGTATTGCCCTATGGAGTTTTCCCCAATAGATAAGAAGTAGATAAGCTTTTTTTAGCTAGCAGATTGGTATTGAATGTTGAAAAAAGTTTCCGCTACTTATGGGAAAGGGGGTTAGGATGGAAAGTCCAGAGAAAAAAGTGTCTAAGAAAACATTTAGTTTGTATAATTAAATTCTAGATTTTATTAGGTATAATCTCTAACTTTTTTAATTAGTTAGGTGTTTTTACATAATCAAATAATTCATCTTGTTTAAATGTCATTCTTGATATTTCTATAACATCATTCATATCAAAGTCTTCATTATCGTCAACTTCTTTAATAGTATCTGTCGTTTCATTTTTTGGATAGTCATTACCTCCATTTAAAAGTTTAGGTAAAAAATATGAAAAAGATCAATCCAATAGTTATGAACTTTAAGCAAGATTCAAGCTAGAATATTGTGCGTTTTTCAATAGAACGGTGCAATAGAAAGTTGACTCCGAGAGACTACTGCAAGGAGTTCCTAAGCGCTTTATCATTCCGAAAGCGTTATGTGATTCTAGAATTTATAAGCAGGCTGGAATTGCGATATCTGTTGGAGTAATAGCGCTAGTTGCCAAAGAAATATTAAATACCACGGAGAGTTAGATGAAAATAGAGAAGTTTGTAAAAGAAAATATAGAGGAAATTAATCCTTCTATTGGAAATTTTAAAATCCAAAAAGGAAGAGAATATAGGATATAGTCATAAGACAATATTTAAAATCGAAAATATTCGATGAGTTATAGGAACTTTCTAAAATAAAGTTACCAATTAACTATTTATTTTTCTAACAACCAATCAATTATATTTTTATGAATTATTCCGTTTTGTGATAAATCGAATTTATCCATTGAAAGAACATATTTTGGATAGTTATCATCTATTTTTTTATACGCATTAAATTCTCTATCCATTACTATTTCATCACTTAAAATATAAGCAACTTGGATATATATTTTTTCATTAAACCTTGTTGCTATAAAATCTATTTCTCCATTTTCTAATGTACCAATATTAACATTATATCCTCTAGCAATAAGTTCATTATAAACAATATTTTCCAGATAAGCACCAATTTGTTCTTTCTTGCCTTCACTCAAAATATTAGTAAAGCCTAAATCAGTTAAATAATATTTATATTTACCTGTAAGAATTCTTTTACCTCTAACATCAAATCTTTCTGCCTTAGAAATAAGATTTGCACGAGTTATATAGTCAAGATAATTGTATAATGTTTCTAGCGACACACTTCTAGAATCATTTTGCATATATTTTTTTAAACTATCAGGAGAAAATACTTGAGATGGAGTAGTTAAAATATAAGTAACTATTCTATTCAATAAATCTATATCTTTAATATTAAATCTTTTTATAATATCTTTTATTATTATTGAATCATAAATATCATTTAAATATGTTTTTCTTGAAGTATCATCTTTCTGCATAAATCTTTGTGGCATTCCACCCCATTTAATATAATCATAAAATGCATTTTCAATATCTCTATTATCTGTAATATTCAATAATTTACATACTTCATCAAATGTAAATGGAGTTATTTTGAAACTTACATACCTTCCTGCAATATGTGTTGCTAAATCACTTGATAACAAATCACTATTGGAACCAGTTATAAAAATAGATGTTTTTTTTGTTGCTCTTAGTGAATTAACAACTTTTTCCCACTTATCAACATTTTGAATTTCATCAAAGAATATATAATACTTTTTATCATCAATTATTTTTTTTTTTTTTTAATTATTTAATTTTTTAGGATCAGTATATTCTTCATAATCATAATCTTCAAAGTTAATATAGATAATGTGATTATCATCTATATTATTTTCTTTTAGCTCATCTATTATTTGTTTTAAAATAACTGATTTTCCAGAACGCCTAATACCAATTAGCACTTTAATTAACTCTTGATCATAAAATGGTCTAATTAATTTTAAATATCTTTCACGGATAACCATAATCCATCTTCCTTTCTTATATATACATTATAATAGTATATTTAATTTTTGTCAATTTATTACGATATAGAGTAATTTTTTTGTGATATTGCTGATTTATTACACTTGACTTTTATGCTTTAATAGTTTAACTTTTATCAATGGAGAAACTTCTATATCGCATATTTTAAATTTTAATTAGCACAATGCGTTAATTTATCTTATGATAAAGTAATAATAAATGTATTCGATCAGAAATAGGATTTTTAATTGCTAGCCAGGAAAAGAAAGAATTTTCTTTTGTTGGAGATATGGATGTTTATTCTTCTTATTGTTTACTTGCGAATAAAGCTTTTGAAAAACAAGAATGAAAGAAGAAAACAATTAGGTTACTTGAAAAGATATTAGATAAGTATCCTCAGTACAATGAAGAGATAGAAAAGTTTTTAACTGATTTAGTAGAAGAGATTACTGAAAAAAAGTATAGAAGGGAGTGGATTTTGTAAGTAGATGACCTGGCAAAAAAACATAAATATAATTTACAAAAATATTTTTGTAGTAATTTTTGTAAATTATATTTTACAAAATTAACAAAAGAGCTTTATGGTAGTACAATGTTATTGGAGGAATATTTATGATAGAGAGGCCTGATTATTTAGAAGAATTAATTTGTTTCAAAGAGAAAGATTTAATCAAGATAGTAACAGGAATAAGAAGATGTGGTAAATCTACTTTGTTTGATTTATATATAGAGTATTTATTATCTAATGGTGTTGATAAGACTCAAATTATTCGTATGAATTTAG
>CALVWG010000030.1 GCA_944364655.1 uncultured Bacilli bacterium
CAATGTAGTTTAAGTTTGTATTGTTAATTCTTTTGATACTTCCATTAGTAATGGTAGGAGTAACGTGGCAGAACTCACAAATAAACTCAATACGTTGTTTCAAACTTTTTTCCATTTCTAACTCTTGAGTAGTAAACTTTATCATAATTAATACCATCCTTTCCTAGTTAATTCTTTTGTAAACACAAAAAAATCAACCCGAACGGATTGATTATATGTTAAGTTCAAACATAAAAGTTCGAACAGAAACGTCACTGGAGCGATTGAAGTAGATATTTACAACTTTTTCACTTCTTAACGATTTGATATATAAAATATCAATCTCTAAAATAAGTATAGCATATAATTTGTTTTTTTTAAACACTATTATTTGGCTTTGCATTAGGTTTTGATGCTGATTCTTTCAATCTACAATCTATCAAAAAAACATTTTTATTAATTAAAGATTCTTTATCAGTATCTTTTAATGCTTTCATTGCTTTATCATATTCTTTGTCATTAAAATAAAATATCACTACAACATCATTTTCTGTATCGTTTGCTTCATCATAAATTTTAACTTGCTCAAATACATGTTTTAAATTAGTATTTTTTGCTAGTTTAAATTCAATTACAGTTACATCTTTTGAACCCATTGAAATAACAAAATCTGCAGGGCCACGACCATTATTAGTTTCGGAATCATCTTTAAATGCACTATTATACCAGACAAACTTAAACATTCTTTGTAAGTCGTCTTCGGTATTAATTATTTGTTCATTTTCATTGTTATAAAAAATCTTGTAACAATCATTATCTTCGATTCTATGCTTAAAGAAGATAATTCTTTTTATAGCTTCATCATAAGAATTTGAACTATTATTAAATAAATCTTTATGTCGGTTAATTATATCTGCTAAAAATTTAACATTTTCATTAAATTTTCTAAGTTGTAAAGTAACCTCCTCAATACTTTGATTCTCGATTTCTGATTTGCTATTTTCTTTTAATTTAATATAATAATCATATACTTCTTTATGCATATTTGCAAATTCTTCAAATGATTCTCTTTTAATTTTATTTTCTTCGGATTCTTTTGGCTTACGTTTTAGTGTTTCACAATTGGCATGATATTCCATAATGGCTTTTTGTAAATAATCATTTAGTTGTACTCTTAAACTATCATTATCAATACTATCTCTTACCAACTCTACACTTTTTAAAAAGTCGGTTCTATTAATAGAAGGTTCATCTTTTCTTAACATATCTTTTGGAGTTAATAATATAAACTCTTCTTTTCCTTTTTCATTGATTATATAAGGTAAGTAATATTTTTTGGATGTAAATGTTTCAGTTTGATAGTTAAAACTAACTTTTTCTACATAAAATTCTTTTGCATTTTCTTTAATATATTTTTTTGTGAATTTTTCTGTATATTCGCACAGATATTCTTTAATAAGATTAACTGTCATATCACTAATTTTATCTTTTCCACTGCCTGGATATAAAAGCATTATTTTTTCTGCATGTGTTCCTGATGAAATGTTATTAGTATTTAAAACAAATGATATATTTTTATATAGTGTTTTTCCAAAACCAATATTTAAAGCTTGTCCCTTATTTCCTGACATAGAAAATCCCAACCAATTATTATAAACTTCTTTAAATGTAAACCATGTTTTTATTTCTTTATCATCTAAATTATCTTTAGCCTTTTTTGCCAAAAAGTGCATATATTTTATTATATTTTCATGAAGTTCTTTGTATTTTGGTTTATCGCTATTAAAGATTAATATAGGATCAATAAACATAGGTATATCTGCTACTAATGAAATGTCTATTGCTCCATAATTTTCTAGGATTTTTGGATCCACATTAAATTTCTCTGAAAACATATTTATCACATCCTAATAAAAAAGTATCATTCTATTGAATGATACAAAATCTATTTTAATTATAACATATTTTTATGGATTTTCCGAGTAAAATTTGACAATATGCATAAAATAAAGTATAATCAACATTGTTAACTAAAACCATTGCGAGGAAAAAGTAAGAAAATACAAGCATTTTAGAGAACTCTGTTAGGTGAAAATGAGGATGTAATGATTTTTCGAACATGGCCCTCAAGGGTGATTGACTGAAATTAAGTAAGTCATTACAGGTGTGCCTGTTATAGTACAAGCCTATAACTATGCTGAGACATAAGTAGGTTAATGAGATTAGTGCAGTAATGTACTAATGAAATAAGAGTGGTAACGTGATATATTCACCTCTTAGGAAATAGTATTCCTAAGAGGTTTTTTGTTTGAAAGGAAGGGATTAAAATGAATATATTGATAGGAATCAGTTGGCCTTTTGCAAATGGAGATTTGCATATAGGTCATGCAGCAAGTAGTTTACCAGGAGATGTTATTGCAAGATATCATAGATTAAAAGGTAATAATGTAATTTTAGTATCTGGAAGTGATTGTCATGGTACTCCGATAGATGTTAAAGCTTTACAAGAAAAGAAATCTGCAAAAGAAATAGTTGATGAGTGTCATAAAGAATTTTCTAGAGATTGGCATGATTTAGGAATAAGCTATGATTTATATAATAGAACCGATGATCCATATCATAAGGACTTTGTAAAAGAACAATTTAAGAAATACTATGATTATGGCTATCTCTATGAAAAAGCTGAAGAACAACTATATTGTGAACACTGTAATTTATTTTTAGCTGATCGCTATATTATTGGCGTATGTCCAAAATGTGGGGCAAATATTAAAGGTGACGAATGTGAAAAATGTGGTAGTCTTTTAGAAATTAATAATGTTAAAGAAACAAAATGTGCCATTTGTGATAATCAAACAAGTATTAAAGAAACTAAAAACTTATATTTTTCATTATCAAAATTTCCAAATGATATCAAAAAATTATGTGAATCGCATAAAAATGAGTGGCGTGAAAATGCAGTAGAATTTACAGAAAGATATTTAAATGAAGGTATACCTGATAGATGTGCTTCTCGTTCTTTAAATTGGGGAATTGAAATACCAATAAAAGGTTATGAGAACAAAAAAATCTATGGTTGGTTTGAAAATGTTTGGGGATATGTAACAGCTAGTAAAAAGTTTTGTGAAGAAAATAATCTTAATTGGAAAGATTATTGGAAGCAGGGTAAAAATAATAAGATTTATTTAGTACACGCTAAAGATAACATTCCTTTTCATACAGTTATTTTTCCAGCGTTATTATTAGCTACCAAAGAAAGTTATAAATTGCCAGATAAAATAATAAGTGACTGTCACATAACTATTGAGGGTGAAAAACTTTCGAAAAGTAAAGGTAATTATATTGCATTAAGATATTTATTAGATAAGTACCCGGCTGATTCCATTAGATATTTCTTTTTATCTAATGAAGCTATTAAAAAAGATTTCAATTTTTCTTGGAATGATTTTATTAACTCTCATAATGGAGAATTACTTGGTAAGTGGGGCAATTTCATTAACAGAACTTTGCTGTTTGTAAATAAGTCATTTGATGGAAGATTAAAAGATTGTACAGTTGATAAAGAAATTGAAGAAAAATTAAATGTGTTATTTAATGAAGTAGGAACTAATATTGATAATGGAGACGCAAAAGAAGGAATTAATAAAATCTTTGATTTTATCGCTTTTGCTAATAAATACTTTGATGAAAAGCAACCATGGATTCTTGCAAAAACCGATATAGATAAATGTAATAATGTGCTATTTAACTGTGTAAATATTATTTCTAATGTTAATACTTTATTAAAACCATATTTACCATTTTCTTGTGAAAAAGTAGAAGAGTTTTTAAATACTAAAGTTTCCAAATGGGCATACAATACTATTTTAAATATCTCTTTAAGTAAGGATATTAAACCTTTATATGAAAGATACGATAAGAGCGTTATTGATGAAGAAATAGCGAAATTGAAGAAGTGATTTTATTAAGTCACAAATACGTTGTTTTAAACTTTTTTTAATTTCTAACTCTTTAATAGTCAATTTTATCATAATTGAAAACATTTATTCTTTTAGAATAATTTTTTTGTACTTCCAAGATGACTACGATATATAATAAAAAAAGAACTTAGTACATAGCTAAGCTCTTTTTAGTTATCAATTGGAGC
>CALVWG010000031.1 GCA_944364655.1 uncultured Bacilli bacterium
AAAAAAGGGGATGTTAGAAAATAGATAATTTATTTTCTATACATCTTCTTTTTTAATCTAATAAATAAAAACTCCCATAAACTCTAAGTTTATGGGGCTTTATGATACCAATATTTTGTCAAGAAAGTTGATATCATATGAATAATTCTACTATAAAAAGGACCTTTTTTCAATTTCCTTAGATACAATGTTATAAGGAGTTTGAAAAAATGAATAATTTTATATTTCTAACTTAAATATTAGATTGTAAAATAAAGAAAAAGATGCTATAAAAATTTTTTAATTTTCTAACATCCCCTTTAAAATCTTTTTTATATCAAGATTTACTTAATTTATCAAATAAAGTTAAATATTTATTTACAACTATTGGCCATGTGTATTCTTTACTTATTCTTTCTTTAGCTTTTTTGCCATATTCTTTCTGTTCTTCATCTGTTAATTTTTCAACTTTATTTATTATATTTTTTAAATTATTATTTTCTTTATTAAAGTAAAAACAACTATCTTGTCCAACTTCTTTGTTATAACTTACATCAAACAAAATATTAACATTAGTATTAGCTAAAGCTTCTAACAAAGAAGGATTTGTTCCACCAGCTGAATGACCATGTAAATAAGCATAAGCATGTCTTCTAAAATATAAAAGAGCGTCTTGATCATATACTGAGCCAATAAACTTTATTCTTTTATCTTGATTAAATTTTGTTTTATTTAATAATGTTTCATAAAATTTATTTTTTTCTAAATTACAAATTATTATTAAATCTTTTTTTGTTTTTGATTTCATAAATTCTTTAATCATTGTCTCATAATTATTTTCGGGAATAAATCGCCCAACAATTAAATAATAATTTTTAGAAATAATATTATATTTTTGCCATAAATTCTTAACAATTTCATTTTTATTAATTTTAAGATTTTCATAAGCACCATAAGCAATAAAAGTAGCAGGAGTTTTTATTTTTTTATATTTATTTTTTACATATTCTAAAATAGATTTTGAATCACAAACACAGTAATCACTATATTTAATACTAAAACGTTCACTTATTTTAAAACATTGTTTTATCCACCATGCCCATTTTTCCCTTGTCCATTCTAATCCATCCGGATTAATAATAACTTTAGTTTTAAGTTTATGTAATTTAGGCAACCAAAAAGGCATTAAAGGACCAACTTTACAGCCCAAAATAATCATTGTTGTATTCTCTAATTTATTTTTTTTAATGTATTTTATAAAATAATTAATTGATTTTATTGTAAATGTAAACATGGTAGCAAACCCCTGTTCTCTTACATAAAGATAAGGACATATAGCATTTTTAGTTTTTTTTATTTGTTGATCCAATTTTTTTTGATAAGTTAAAGTTGGAATATAATATTTAACTGAATCATCAATTGTATTATCAACTAAATTAGTAACAAAAGTCTCCCATCCACCATAATTAAATTTATATCCACGAGAACCTATTATTATTATATTTCTTTTCATTTTTTTCCTCCACTAAATCCAAAATGTAAAATATAGAAAAAACACACTAATATAATAAAACAGTCTTATTAAACCATATCCTAAAAAATTTAAATGCATATAATTTTTCATATAATATTTCTGACTATTTTTTAATATCTTATACTTTTTTATTTTTTTTAAACTTTTATCTACACTTTTAGAAAGTGCATGTGTAACACTTAAAGATGTGTCAACATACATTTTTAATTTTTTTTCTTTAGCTTTTTGAGCTATAATATTTTCCTCATAATATAAAAAAGTATGAGAATCAAAATATTTTATTTTTTTAAATGCTTTTAATTTTGCTAAAAAGAAACAACCATGAATAACATCAACTGAAACTAATTTACTTTGATAATAACTTTCTGGATATTTTAATAATTTGTGACTATATCTATTAAAAAAATTAATATTAGAAATTAATTCTGATAAAAATGTTGGAAACTTCCACCCTTTAGAAATATGACCGTTTTCTAATATTTTAGGTCCTAAAAAAGAAATATCATCATTTGTTCTTAAAACATGTATTAATTCTTTTAAAACACTTTCTTCAACTAAAACATCAGGATTAGAAATAACAGCAATCTCACAACTAGTTTCATTTTCTAAGTATTTTAAACCTAAATTGTTACCTGCAGCATAGCCCAAGTTTTTTTCTGCTTTTAAAATAACTATTTTTTTATTTTCATATTCAGCTAATTTTTTTACAGAATCATCAGTACTACAATTATCAACAACAATAATTTTATTTAAGCAACTATAATCTTTAATTTGATTTAACATTTTTATTGTGTTTTCATAATCATTGTAATTTAAAATTATTATTCCAGCTTTCATTTGGTCCTCTTTTCTTACTAATTATTATAACTTGTTTTAAAAAAAAGATAAATATTTTTATACTTTATTCGTTAAAATATAATATAAATTATTAAAGTATAATAAAAGAAAGCATTCAAAGAGATTATAATATAATTATTTTTAGCAATAAATTTTTTGGCTTTTATATTAAATTTTAATTATATAAAAAAAGATTAAAATATTTTTCTAATCTTCTTCATTTTTTTCAAAAATATCTGCTAATTTATCTTGAAGTTTTGTCACATCATAATTTTTAGCAGTTTCAAAAGCTTTATTAATAATTTTTTGTTTTTCTTTTTTATTCATATTCATAAATTCTTTTATTTTGGATGCCAATTCTTTACCATTTGAAGAATCTTGATAAGCTAAAGCATTTTTACCGTCTATTATATATTCTTTTGGGCCATACAAATTGCACGCAATAACAAATGTCTTACAAGCCATTGCTTCTAAACCAACAAGTCCTAAAGATTCGCTTTTTCTTTTTGTTGGAAAAATGAATAAATCAAAAGCATTATAATAAAGAACTAAATCTTTTTGTAAAACAAATTCTTTTTGTATAATTTTTTCTTCTAAATGATATTTTTTGATTTTTTGTTCCATTTCTGATTGTTCTTTTCCTGTACCAACTATAATTACTTTAATATTTTTCATAAAAGATTCTTTTTTTAATTCATTTAAAGCATCTAAAAGAGTATCCCATCCTTTATTTTTTTCAATTCTGCTAACCATTCCAATATATGTATATTTTGAGTCTAAATTTAGTTTTTGCTGACATTCTTTTTGATCCTTTTCTTTAAATGTTTCAAAGTTAATTCCCCCAGATGGATAAATTCTAATTTTTTCTTCTGGAATATGATATTCGTTTATAAGTACTTCTTTAAAATATTTTGAAGGAGATACTACTATATCAGCAAACGGAAGAACTATATGTCCTCGCTTTACATTTTTTTTCTCAAAATCATAATCTGGAACTATATCATTACCATGGACATTACAAACTAATTTTGTTTTTCCTGTAATCTTACCAAATAGTACACAATATGTAGATTGAGCTACAAAATGAACATAATAATAATCATAAGAATAAAAAAGTGATTTAAAAATAGCTTGTATATACATCCAACTATACCCGACAAACTTAGCAGGAAATAAAACATTTTTCCTTTTTATTGCTAAATCAACTTGATAACCTAAATCTTCTAATTTTTCTTCTGTATTTTTTACAAAAGAGCCATAATGTTTAAATCTCTTCGATGGATACATATTTGATACTAACAAAATTCTAGTTTTTTCTTTATTTTTTGAAGCAGATATAAAAGTAGTTAAGAAAAGAGCCACCGAAACATTCATTAAAATATTTCCAGATAAGAAAGAAGCAAATATTATAAATACAAAACTAAGTGTATAAACATTTTTAGTATTTACTTTACTAATTGAATAAAATAAAAGTAAAAAATATAAGATTATACCAAAATATCCTAAACTATAAAATATATCTAATAAATCTATAGAAGTTTTTATTTCTTCATCCTTATAAATTCCATTAATTCCAAAAATTTGTTCATCTATATTACTATTTATAAATAAATTGTTTGCATTTTTTACCTGAGTAATCTTATGATTTATTAAGTTATCTAAATTGCTGGTATAATATACAACTGGATAAACACTTAAAACTATAACTAAAATGCTTGTAATAATTAAAAAGCATTTTTTATTCATAAGCTTTTTTCTTTCTTCCCAAATAAAATAAATTAATGTTCCTATTGAAACAATGCATAGTATTGGTGATTGATATAAAATAATTGATAGGAAAATTAAAACTGTTCCTAAAAATTTAGTAAAATAATTGTTATGATCTTTGATTACTTTCCAGGTAACTGGTAACAAACATATTAAAATGCCAATAAGTCCTTTTTTTATATAATAAAAATCAAAATTTATTTCTGGTTTTAAAATCACAATAGGAATTAAAAATGCAAAAGCATAAAACAGAAAAAGTTTTACGTAAAAAAACTTTTCAAATTTTTTAAATGTAATATTTTCAAAAAATATAATTGCAATTGGTAAAAATAAGATTTCTAAAATAGTTGTTAGGCTTAAAAGAAAAGAATATCCTTTGCAATAATTATAAAGAGTATATACCATAATTGTAGTTAATGCTATAAAAAGAGCAGTTCTTCCTTTTTTTAGTTTCCATAAATAGAGACTAAATCCTAGAAATAACCCTCCTTTAAAAATTGCTAATCCCCAAAATGTATATTCTTTAAATGGTAAAAGAACATATATAAAATCTAATAATGGTACTAAACATATCAAACCATATAAAATATAATTAGTAACATATTTTTTCTCTTTATTTTCTTTTTTATTCGTATTAAAAACAAATAATTTACTAAAAATATAATTAGCAATTGTAATAACAACTTGACTTACTAATTTAATCAATTTATCATTTTGCTTTAAAACAGTTACCCCAATAAACATAATTGCCATATCCATTAAAAGAGTAAGGATTCTTGAACCAACAAAGCTACTCACTTCTTTTATACGATTTTTATTTTTACTTTTAAAAACAAATAAACGATTAGTAATATAAGCAAATATCACAGCACCTACCCAACTTACAACATTAGCAATTTGAAGTTCGGTAGCGTTATTTGGATTTAAAATTGTAAAAACTAATCCATAATAAATACCTAAGCTAACAATTGTAGTTAAAACACCAACAATCAAATACCTAATTATTTCTTTTATTTTATCTTTACTAAACTTCATTTCTTTTTTTCCTTCTCTCTTTTAGGAAACAAAATATTTGTTTTTAAAACAATAAATAGAAAAACAATCATTAAAGCAAAATAAAGTATTAAAGCATAAGTTATATCTCCAAGAGCATAAAGAATGGAAACTCCTGAAAAACACAAGTTAATTGTGTAGATTATTAATAAAGATGTTTTAGTTGAAAATTTCATTTTTAATAATTGATGATGTAAATGTTCCTTATCAGGATTAGTAAAAGGATTTTGTTTTTTTAAACTTCTTCTAATAATTGAAAATAAAACATCTATAATAGGTGTAGCTAAAATTGCTAAAGGAATTAAAAGTGAAGTGAAAGTTGCCAATTTAAAACCATATAATGCTGTTGTTGCAATCATAAGTCCCATAAAATTGCTTCCAGAGTCCCCAATATAAAGTTTGGCAGGAGGAAAGTTATAAACTAAAAAGCCTAATAATGATCCTATCATTAGTATAGCAATAGTTGTATCCATGTTTCCTAATTTATTCCCTCCAATAATAGCGGCAATAATAATTATTGTTAAAAAGTAAATAATACTTATACCACTACTTAGGCCGTCCATACCATCCGATAAGTCAATTGCGTTTATTATTCCAACCATAAAAATTAATGTTATTAAATAATTTAATGGAGTTGGAAACACAAAATGAGCGCCCAAAATAGTTAAATTATCAATAGTTATATGTCCATATAAAATAATTATTAAAACAGCTACAATTTGCCCTAAAAGTTGATATTTTGCACTAATCGGCTTTATATCATCAATTAAGCCAACTAAAATAATAATAAAACTGGCTATTAAAATGGATATCATTTCTGTTGTTCCTCGGCCAAATATCATATAACAAAACAAAAAAGATATAAAAACC
>CALVWG010000032.1 GCA_944364655.1 uncultured Bacilli bacterium
ATTACAACAGCGAAACTATCCGGAATGGAATGAGTTGTATTTACAAACTCAACTTCAAAATGTTTAAACTTTAAATAAGTATCTTTATTATATTCTTCTAAACGTTCAACATTTAAATGAGCATCTTCTAATTTATTTTTTATCAAACTAACTGCGATTCTAGGAGCGTATATAACTGGAATTTTAACATTTTGTAATAAAAAACTAATTCCTCCAATATGATCTTCATGACCATGAGTAATTATTAAAGCTTTAATATCATTTTCATGTTCTTTTAAATAAGTTACATCTTGAATAACGTAGTCAATCCCCATTAAATCATCTTCTGGAAACATAACTCCAGCATCAATTATTAGTAATTCATGTTCGTGTTTAATCACGTACATATTTTTTCCAACTTCACCAAGTCCACCTAAACTAACGATAGACGTGATGTCTTTATTATTTTGCATTAAAATCTCCTTTCAAAAAATAAAAATTAAAGTTGTTTCGCTTCCAAAATTATAACGCAAAAAATTGTAATTGTCCAGTTTTAATGCTATACTTAATGTACAGGTGATTTTTAAATGAAAAAAGGATTTACTTTAGTAGAATTACTTACTGTCATTGCAATTTTAGGAATAGTTATGACTTTGGCAGGAACTGCTGTTTTTAAAATTATGGATGAATCACGAAATAAACTTTTAGAAGAACAATTAGATGGACTTGCTGATACAGCAGTTACTTATGTTATTTCCAAAAAAACTTACTTAAAAAATTGTTCCAATTCTTTTGATCCTAAAGCACCTAATGAATCTAGCTGTTTTGTTAAAGTTAAAGTATCTGACTTAGTAAGTTCTGGCTTTTTTGAAAACACAAATAATTTATGTGATTTAAATGGTGAAGTAATTGTTTATAAATCTTCTGGTGAATTAAAAAGCTTTGTAAGTAGTGAACTTTGTAGTTATTAAAAAAGAAAGGAAAAGATATTATGGGTTTGTTTGATAAAATAAAAAATCTAGTTAATAAAAAAGAAAAAGTAGAAGAAAAAGAAACATTAGATGTTTATGAAAAAGGTTTAGAAAAAACAAGAGATGAATTTGTTTCTAAATTAAATTTATTAGGTATTAAATATACCAAGGTAAGTGAAGAATATTTTGAAGAGTTAGAAAATATTTTAATCATGGCTGACATAGGCGTTAATACTGTCTTTAAATTTATGGATCGAATAAGAGATAGAGTAAAAAAAGAAAATATTATAGATACCAAATATTTACAAGAAGTTATTGTTGATGAATTATTTATAATTTATGTTAATAACGAATCTTTGTCTGATAAAATAAAAATGGCAAGTGATGGACCAACAGTTATTTTAATGGTTGGCGTAAATGGGGTTGGCAAAACAACGACAATTGCTAAACTTGCTTATAAATACATAAATGAAGGTAAAAAAGTAATGATGATTGGTGCTGATACTTTTAGAGCTGGTGCTGTAACCCAATTAGAAGAATGGGCAAATAAAACAGGTTCATTATTTTTTGGTAAAGAAAATACTGATCCATCAGGTGTTATTTTTGATGGTTTAGAAATAGCTAAAAAAGAGAGAGTTGATATTGTTTTTATAGATACAGCAGGCCGCTTACAAAATAAAGTTAATTTGATGAAAGAACTTGAAAAAATGAATAGAGTAATAGGGAAAATCATTCCTAATGCTCCTCATGAAACGCTTTTAGTAATTGATGCAACCACTGGTCAAAATGGTATTATTCAAGCTGAAAGCTTTAAAGAAATTACTAATATTACAGGTATCGTTTTAACTAAACTTGATGGAACAGCTAAAGGTGGAATAGTTTTAGCAATTAAAGAAAGCGTTGGCATTCCTGTTAAATTTATTGGCTTAGGTGAAAAAATGACTGATTTAAAAGTATTTGATATAGAGTCTTATATTTATGGCTTATTTAAAGGTATGATTGATGATGAATAAAGTACTTTATTACAATAGTCTATTTACAATTTATAAAGAATTATTAACTCAAAAAGAACAAAATATTTTCTCATTATATTATGAAGAAAACTTATCTTTAAGTGAAATAGCTGAAAATTTAAAAATAACAAGAAGTGCAGTTGGAAATACTGTTAAAACAGTTGAAAAAAAACTAGATTTTTACGAAGAAAAACTAAAAGTATTTGAAAAAAATAGTTTGTTAAATTTAGCTCTTTTTGATAATATAAGTAATGATTTAAAAAATAAAATTTTAAAAAATTTAGATTAGAAAGGAAAATAAATATGTTTGAATATATGGGAGACCGTTTAAGTAAAGCAATTAAAAATATTCGCGGAATGGGTCGCATTACCGAAGAAAATATTAATGACGCAATTAGAGAAATCAGAATGGCTTTACTAGAAGCAGATGTTAATTATCAAGTTGTTAAAGAATTTGTTAATAATGTTAAAGAAAAAGCTTTAGGAATGGATGTTGGTAAAAATTTAAAACCTGATGAATTATTTATAAAAATAGTTAAAGATGAATTGATTGCTTTATTAGGTACGGATGAAGCACCATTAGAAACTAACAAATATCCAACTATATTAATGTTAGTAGGTTTACAAGGTTCAGGTAAAACGACAACAGCAGGAAAATTAGCTAATTATTTACGTAAAAAAGAAAGCAAGCATCCTTTGTTAGTTGCTTGTGACATTTATCGGCCAGCTGCCATTGATCAATTAAAAACCCTTGGCAAAAATTTAAATATTCCAGTATTTGAAGAAGGTAAAAAAAATCCTGTTGAAATAGTTAAAGACGCTTTAGAATATGCCAAAAATGAAAAAAATGATTATATAATAATTGATACAGCCGGACGACTACATATCGATGAAGAATTAATGCAAGAATTAAAAGATATTGAAAATACAGTTCATCCATACGAAATAATTTTAGTAATAGATGCCATGATGGGTCAAGATGCAATCAATGTTATTGAAGGATTTAACAAAGCACTTAATTTAACAGGTTGTATTTTAACTAAACTAGATGGTAATACTAAAGGTGGTGTTGCTCTATCTGTAAGACATTTAACTAACGTTCCAATAAAATTTGTTGGTGATTCAGAAAAACTTGATGGTTTATCTAAATTTTATCCAGAAAGAATGGCAGAAAGAATTTTGGATATGGGCGACATTATGGGAATTGCCGAAAAAGTCGAAGATATAATTTCTGAACAAGATGCTAAAGATCAAGTAAAAAAAATGCAATCAGGAAAATATGACTTAGAAGATTTTTTAACTAATTTAAAACAAATAAAAAAACTTGGACCATTAGAAAATATTATTAAAATGTTACCACAAGCTAGAAAAATGGGACTTAATAATGTTCAAGTTGATCCTAAACAAATGGCTCATGTTGAAGCAATAATTCAGTCCATGACTCCTTATGAAAGAAGACATCCAGAAGTTTTAAAAGCAACAAGAAAACAAAGAATAGCTAAAGGATCAGGTAGAAGTGTTGAAGAAGTGAATCGATTATTAAACCAATTAAAAAAAAAAAAAAAAATGATGAAAATGATGCAAAGTGGTAATATGAAATTGCCTTTTTAAAAAGAACTAAGAAAATAGCCTAGAACAAGGTTATTTTTTTTCATATGCTAAAGTAGAAAGGAATGACAAGTTATGTTAAAGAATAAGGAAAGTGCAAGAGATAGTTTCCAAATGAACTATCAAACTGCTTCAGGATGCTGTGATGATACTGCAATGAATATGAACATGAACGCTTGTAATTGTATGCCTCAATGTCCACCTTCATGTGAATGCTCATGTCCACCAATTTGTGAATGCCCACAAAATCAAGTATGTCATCGCGTAATTAATTATAATGTTCCACATATTATGCCATATCATACAACTGTAGTAAATCACCATGTATATAATCATACTTATACTCCAGTTTATAGTTATTCAGAAGTTGATGAAGTAGAAAATATATACGGAAATCGTTGCTGCCGTTAAAGAAATTACTTTTAAGTAGTTTCTTTTTTTTGCTTAGTACTTTTTTAATAAAATGCCAATAAATGCACATTAAAAATATATAAATAACTGATATAAAGAAAATACAAAAAGCAAATGGCATTTTAATCATATAAATGGTTCATTAATTATAATGAATAAAACATAAAAAACAATCCTTAATGTATATACAAATTTTGGCTATAAGTATGAAAAAATATCTTATCATTTTTTTATAGTACATGGAATAAAGTATCACCATTTCCTAAGTTTAAATGCTTTAATAGAAATTATCAATTTACAGTAAATAGTATAAGTTTGGGTAATGGCAATTTTGATTATTTTATGGTTTTAATTTATGCGGATTAATATTTATTAGCAGAGAATATAATTTGAATAGTTATACTAATTATTTAATTACATGATATATATATATTTGACTATGATATATATTCTTTTTCAAAAATATGCTGATGTCCAATATATAAATAAAGAAAAATATACTGAATACGCTGGTAGTATAGTTTATGAAAATAAAGCTTGTCTAATTATAATTTAAAAGATAACTTTTTAAAAGTAGGAAATGTAGCAGCATTAGATCTTTATAGAATGAATTAAACCAATATAGTTGCTTAAAATTAATGATTTAAAAAGTAATCGCTTTTTTATAACTAATTAATTAAAGATATTTAATTGAAAAATTAGTTTATTTCTTTTATAATATTGTTAGAATAGTGAGGCAAAATAATGAAAGAAAAAAGGATGTATGTAGTACTAGTTTCAGCAGTAGTAATAATGATATCAATAGTCTATAATGGAACATATTCATATTTTGTATCAAGAGTAGAAGGAACAGGAAATCAAGAAAATAATCAATCAAGCGCAATAACAGAAGACTTACAAAACATAATAATAAAAGAAGATACAAATATAGCCGATGGCAGTTTAATACCAGGAAAAAGTTCAACATATTCATTTACAGTAGAAAATCCAAAAGATATGAAAATATGCTATGATTTAACATGGAGTGAAGTAACCAATACATTTGTAAATAAAAAAGATTTAAAAATAAAACTAGAAAAAGAAGATGGAACAGTAGTAGTAGAAAGTAGTGAATTTCCAAGTGCAAATGATGAAGTATTAGTAGAAGGATTAAAAATAAATGGAAATACAACAGATAAATATATACTAACAGTAACATATAAAAATACAAATGAAGATCAAAGTGCAGATATGGGAAAAAGTTATGGAGGAACGATAGTAGGAAGAATAGGAGAGTGCCAAGTTTATAAAGAAACTCTATTAAATGGAACAGATCCAGTAATCAAAGATGAATTAATACCAGTAACAATAGATAATGATGGAACAGTCAAAAAAGCAGATACAGGAAGTAGATGGTATAGTTATGAAAATAAAGAATGGGCGAATGCCATCATTTTAAAAGATGAAAGCA
>CALVWG010000033.1 GCA_944364655.1 uncultured Bacilli bacterium
ATTTTTAATTCTTCAGCATATATTTTATCTTCTAAAGATGTTTCTTCCCACTTAGTATAAAACTTTTTTAATATTTGAAATAATGTTGAATTACTTTCATCTTTAATAAAACAATTTCTCGTTAAATCACTAAAATGATAATTAATGGTAAAATTATTAGCCAAAATCAAATTAATGTATTCAATTCGAGGAATTACTAAACTATCAACACTGCTACCAGATAAACCTTTGATTAATTCGTCAGCATTTGCATATTCTGTAAAAGTATTTCCTTCTAAAAAAGATAAATATTTTTTAACATATTCACTATCTTTTTTTAAAATACCAATTTTTTTATTTTTTATATTTTGAATATTAGTAATTGATTCATTTTTCTTACTAACTAACACATAATGATCTGTATAAAAATTTAGGGCATTATCAGGTAACGTGTTACCAACAGTTAATGATAAATTAGTTGATTGTTCTTCATTATTGATAGTTATTGGATTAAATTTTATTTCATATTCTTTTGTAAAATCATCTAAAAAACTATAATATACTCCAGCACCAATATTGCCAAAAATATTTACATCATTAATTATATTAATATTTTGAATATTTGATATATTATCATTAATCCATCTTTTTTCTTCACCATTTAAACGAGTAGGATTTTTAAAATAAAAAATTAGGCCACATATAATTAGTAATAAAATTATTAATAAAATTATTAATAAGGATTTTTTTTTCATTTTTACTCTCCTTCAGAAACAGCTGTATTATTATTCCAAATAATAGTTGATTCATTGCTAATATTTTTAGCACCCATGATTGTAAAACCGGCTACTGTATCTGTACTTTCTTGAACTAACGTATAATGAAGATCATAATGTTTTTTATATTCATCATTAATAACTTCTAAACTGGTTGCGGCAACTTCTTTGGCTTTTTCTAATGAAGAATTTTCAAAAACAATTCGAACATAAATTATTTTTCCTTGCGTATGAACATTAACTTCTTTAACTATTTCTTGTTCTTTTAATTTGTTTTCTATCGCTAATTTGTCTTCATCTTTCAAAGGAATATTTTGAATATCTTCCAAACGATCTCCATATTCCGAAGTATTAAAACCAATAAAATACTTAATTACAACTACTCCTATTATTAAAAAGCAGACTAAAACAATCGTTGCTAACACAAACATAACGCGATTATTCATCCATAATTCTTTTACTTTTTTCATATTTCACCTCTTAAAAATATTGTATATATATTATACCTTATTATTACTTTTTTTTAAAGTATTAAAAAACTAGCAAATTTGCTAGCTTATCTATTACTTCTAAAACGTTCTTTTGGATCTAATATTGCCTTTCTTAAACGGATTTTGTCAGGAGTAACTTCAACATATTCGTCATCTTCAATAAATTCTAACGCTTCTTCTAATGTGAATTTTTTAGGTTTAGTTAAATTGATTGCTTCATCTGATCCAGATGCACGAGTATTTGTTAGATTTTTATTTTTACATGGATTAACATCTAAATCGTTATCACGATTATGTATTCCAATAATCATTCCAACATAAACATCAGTAGCTGGTTCAATCAATAAAGTTCCTCTATCCTCTAAATTCCATAAAGAATAACCTAAAGCTTTACCGTTTTCCATTGAAACTAATACACCATTTTTACGTCTTGTAATTTCTCCAACGTAAGGTTTATATTTTTCAAAGCTTCTTACCATAATTCCTTCGCCTTTGGTATTAGTAATAAAAGCACTTCTATATCCGATTAATCCTCTAGTTGGAGCCGAAAATTCTAAATGTGAATAACCTTCATCAGTTGTTGATACAACTTCTAATGTTGCTTTTCTTTCTTGTAAATCATTTATTACTGTTCCTTGATATTCACTAGGGCAATTAATTATAACTCTTTCAAATGGTTCATATTTTTTGCCATCTATTTCTTCAAATAAAACCTCTGGCTTAGAAACGCACAACTCATAACCTTCACGACGCATATTTTCAAGAAGAATTGATAAATGTAGTTCTCCTCGACCACTTACTTTAAAGCCATCAGAATTTGGAAGTTCTTCAACTTGTAAACCAACATTAGTTTCAAGTTCTCTTTCTAATCGTTCTTTGATATGTCTAGTAGTTAAAAATTTACCGCTTTGACCAACAAAAGGTCCATTATTAACTAAAAAATTCATTGATAAAGTTGGTTTTTCAATATATATAGGTGGTAATGGATCAATATGATCTTTATCACAAATTGTTTCACCAATAGAAATATCTGAACAGCCGGCAATTGTAACTATATCACCATAATAGGCTTCTTTTTTCTCTACTCTTTCAATTCCTTCAGTTACAAATAATTTTGATACTCTAAAATTTTCAGTTTGACCATCATTTCTAACTAAAGAAACTGTTTCGCCACTTTTGATAACACCTTTGGAAATTCTGCCAACTCCTAAACGTCCTAAGAAATTGTCATAATCAAGATTACTTATTTGTAATTGTAAGGGATCATCAACACTTCCCTCATATGGTTTAACTTGGTTTATTATTGTATTTAATAATGGTTCTACATTATCTTCTAAATGATCTAAATCTAAAGAGCATTTTCCTTCTTTGGCAACTCCATAAACAATTGGAAAATCTAATTGTTCATCTGTAGCATTTAATTCCATGAACAAATTAAAAGTCATATCAACAACTTCAGTTGGTCTAGCATCTTTTTTATCAATTTTGTTAATAAATAAAATTGGTTTTAAATTTTGTTCTAATGCTTTTTTTAAAACAAATCTTGTTTGTGGCATTGGACCTTCAGCTGAATCAACAATTAAAACAACTGTATCAACAGTTTTAATAACACGTTCTACTTCACTTGAAAAATCAGCATGACCAGGAGTATCAACAATGTTAATTTTATAGTCTTTATAATGAATTGAACAATTTTTAGAATAAATAGTAATCCCTCTTTCTTTTTCGATAGAGTCACTATCCATTATTAATTCGCCAACTTCTTCATGGGCTTTAAAAGCACCATTTTGTTTTAATAAAGCGTCTACAAGTGTACTTTTACCAGCATCAACATGCGCAACTACCGCAATATTAATTATTTTATCCATAAACTCATCCCCTTAAATAAAATACTTATGAGATAATACAACATTTTTAAGATTTTTGCAAGGTTTTTTAATTAGTTGACTTGGAGCTAATATTTTTTATTTTTCCTTCAAAGTTATTGATTCTAAATCTTTAGTTTTTTTAGTATTATTAATTTTGATGTTTTTAAACCACTTAGTAAAAATATTAACAAAAGTAATTATGGCAACTAAAATATATAATAAGTCAACTATTAAAGCCCATATTTCAACTATTAAAGGATTTTCTAAATAAAGCAAAATACTATCTCCTAAATTTTGAATTAAGATAAAAGGAATTTTAATTAAGGAAATTAATAGCAATAAAATAAGTATATCGATAATTATTTTGATATTTTCTTTAGCTTTATTTTTGGACATAGCATTGATTACTCTTTGAATCACATCAAAAAGTTCTGCAAATTTTTCGGTAACAAAATTACTTTTAGTTAGAACTTTTTGGGAATTGATACCATGTTTTTCTAATATTTTTTTGGCAATATCATTAATATTACCAAAAGATTTTATAATTTCTTCTTCAGTTTGATTTTCATTTTGTTTGGTATTTATTATATTTAAATAATAATTGATTTCATCATTATAAACATCATCGTTTAGAATATCTAATTTTATTTTTAGTTTTCTAGTAAATTCCTCTTTATTCATTTTTTTCATTCCCTTCAATTACTATGTTTTTATATTGATCTACTTTTTGACTTTTTAATTCTGTTACTAAACAAATATCATTTTCTTTTTTTAAAACATTTTCATATCTAACTATTTTTAGTATATCAGATTTAGAATTTTTTATGGAATTTTTTTGTAAATCAATTAAGAAAAATGGCTGATTACTTTTTTTAATTAAGCTATCATCGTTTGCAAAATCATAAGCTATTTCTTCAGGAATAAAATATACAGCTGTTTTTGGCTTTAATAACGCAATGTAATTAACATCGTTTTCGTCTTTTGTTTGCACTGGTGCCAAAGCTCTTTTATTAGAAGCTTGAATAAATTTTTTAGCTGTTATTAATTTTTTATCTTTAAAAAACACATTAATTGAGCCTTCTAATAAATCACAATTAATATTAGAAATTTTAGATGCTTCTTTTATTAAAGAATTTAAAAAATTAGTTGTTGAACTTGTATCTAAATTTTTAAAATATTTAATTTTTAGCATTATATTTGATGGACTATTAATTAAATTAATAAATTCTTTTACTTCTTTGTCCGAAATTATTTGATCATTAAAAATTAGAAATTTTAAAATAGAATGATATATAATTAAAATGTTTTTTTCTTCTTCTTTTTTTTGATTAAAAGATTTTTCTAACTCTAACATTATATCTTCATAAGAAATTTCTTTAGAATCATTCAACATTAATTCTTCTAAGCTAGGATCTTTTATGTTAAGATTGTCAAATTCAATTAAAAAATCAGCAATTGTTCTTTTATCTAATTCAGGTATCATAGCATATTTTTCTTTGATTCTATTTATTTCATTATTTTCATAATTTTCAAAATTAACCATTTGATTTATAACACTATTGTCATCAATTTTAGCAAATTGTAGATCAATTCTTTCTTTTTTTGCAAACAGTTTTTTCTTTTTATTTAAGGCGTCATCAACAATTTTTAATTTTTGATTTATTTCTTCAATCATTAAAGGTAATTTTATTAATTCATACTTATTTGAAATTAAATTTTCATTTGTTTCGGCAGTTTCTAATAAAGTTACTAAGTTATCTATTTCTTCTTCTAACTTTTCTTTTGTATTATTTTTTAAAAGAAGATTTTTTTGATTTGTAAAGTCTTGTTGAAACAAAAAGGATTTTTTAGATTCGTTACAGTTTATAATATTAATTACATAATTTTTATTTAACTTTTTGGTTTTAAGTTCCAATTCTTCTTTTTTCTCGTTATACGATTCTATTAATGAATTTAGATTATTATAGATATCTATTTCAATTTTTTTCTTTTCATTAATAATGGAAATCAATAAAAATAATGTTCTTTTTAATTTTTTAAGATAGTTAAATTCTTTTTTGGTTGAATTTTTTTGAATTAGATCGTTATTAGAAAGAATTTTTAGTTCTTCTAAACTGTATTCTTTTTTTTCTTTTGTAAATTTTATTTCAGGGTTTTGTAATTTATAATCGGATAAGCTGATACTAATATTATACTTTTTGCCATGTTTTTTAAACCAACTATATTTTCCTAAAAAGTCTTCTGCTTCTTCAGCTGTTTTTGGAATAAATATTCTCGTTAATTCGCCATATAATGGGTCATCAAAAGTAAATGAAATACCAATTTCATCATTGTTTTTGTAAATATATGGCTCTTTTTTTAATGAATGAAAGCCATATTTATTAAACATTTTTATTAATACATCTATTTTCACATTCTCAGCCCCATTTATTATTTTTTCCATTATATCATAATCTTTATTTTATTTCTATATAATGCTATAATACTATTAATGAAAGGATTTTTTTATGAAAGTAACTTTAGTTAATAATTTAAAAAGAAAAAATGAATTTCCTATTAGTTCTATTATTTTATTAGTTTTAGGAATATTTTTAACTTTTAATTCTAATGGCGTTTTAAGTTTTGCGTTTATTTTTTTAGGATGTTTAATAACTTTATTTGGTATTTATAAATTTATTAAATATTATCAAATAAAAGCTCAATTTCATTACGATGATCCTCTAATTATGCTAAGTGCAGTTACTAGTACTCTAGTTGGGTTATTAACAATTTTTTTAGCTAGCTTTATTACAAACGCGATTCAAATAATAACTGGTATATGGTTAATAAGTACAGGAATTATGAAATTTAGTACTTCTTTAAATTATAAGACTTATTCATTTAACAAATATCTTCTAAATCTTTTAATGGCTATTTTATTTATTATTTTTGGAATTTATTCTATATTTGCCGATAATATTGTTTTAATGATTTTTGGTATATTTATTATGATTTATGCAATTACTAATTTAGTTAATTATTTTATTAATTTAAAACGTTAAAAAAGAAAGGTTATTAATTTCCTTTCTTTTTTTTGTCTTCATTTTTATTAGCACTTGTTTTTTTAGTTGTATTTTTGCTAGATTTATTTGCTTTATTTGTTGAAGTATTTTTTTTAGTTGTATTTGTTTTCTTAGCTGTTGTCTTGTTAATAACTTCTTTTTCTTTTGCTTCAATTTTTTCTTCTTTTATTTCTTCATTCTTCTTTTCTTCTTTTTCAATAGCTTTTTCTAATTTAGTAGTATCTTTTCTAGCAAAATATAATCCACCAACTATTAAAACTATTGCTCCCGCAAATATTCCTAAAATAATTAAATTGTCATTATCAGTTTGATTTGAATCATTAATAATATCTGCAAGGGGGTCAACAAATGAATCATCAGCATATACTTCTTTAATTTTTTCTTTTAAATCATCATCACTATCACTTGAATATCCTAAAAAAGCTTCGTCACCAATGATAATATAAGGAACTGCACCAGATGAATTATTTCCCATTTTTTCAATAGCTTTTTCCATTAAATTTACGTTTGCTTTTGAACTCACTTCATAATCTTTAATGACAAATAAATCTTTGTACTCTTCATCTTGTTGTAATTCTTCAAAAAAAGCTTGAGCTTCTTGACAATGTGGACAAGTACTACTTCTAAAAAAATAGACATTTACTGTTTTGGCATTAGCTACTACTGGACTAATAAAAATAAAAGCAACTAAACCTAAAAGTAAACTTAAAAATTTGTTTTTTTTCATTTTTTTCACTCCCTTTGATAATTATAGCAAAAAGTGAAAAATAATACCAGTTTTATTACAAAAAAAAGAAGAAGAATATTATTCCTCTTCTAAAGTTGGTTGAAATTTGTTTTTTACTTTAGTAATTTTTGTTTCAGAGATGTTAACAACTGGATACATTCCTTCTTCACTCATTAAATTATATAATTCATTTTGCATATCTAAAATTTCATTTAAAGAATTTTTAAATTGTTTGTGAAGAGATTCCGTTGCTGATTCTATTGTACCATGTAAAAACAAATCACTTAATACTTTTAAATCCCATAGAATTCCTTCTAAAATAATTTTATTTTCCATACTATTCTCCTTTTAACTCATTATAAAAATTTGCATATATTTGCTTTGTTTTTTTGTCAATTTTTTTTATTAAATTTAATTCTTTTGTTTCATTTAAACATTCTTTATTTATTCCTAAATGTTGATTGAAATATTCTAAATGACTTAATGCATCTTCTAAATATAATAATTCTTTTTCACTCATTTTTATCACCCTTATTATTATGAGTAAATTAAAAAAAAATATACTTTTTATTTAGTATATTTTAAAATAAACTCATCTGCTCGTTTTGAGGAATTTCTTTTTTATAATCATCTATAATTGCATCCATGTCTGTTAAAATTTGGTTTTCACTACATTTTTTAAGAAATATTTCCATTAAATGTCTAAATTGTAAAGTATTACAAATATTTTTTTTGCCATATACTGCCATGTAATCCTCTTTTAAGCCAGGATACAAGATATCTAATGCTTTATAATAATAATCTTTTTGATTTGTTTTTAAAGTCATTCCCATTCTTGTGTAAATAAATTTTGCATCAGCTTCTTTACTTTTGACAATAATATTTAATATATTATCTTCTGTGTCAGTTAAAAAGGGAAGAACTGGAGTCATTAAAACGCCAGCATATATTCCGTTTTCTCTTAGTTTTTTTAGTACAGCAAACCTTTTAGTTGATGATATAACATTTGGTTCAATTTTTTTGGCTAATTCATTATCATAGGTAGTAATGGAAATTTTTATAATTACACTGTTTCTTCTATTAATTTCTTTTAACAGATCTATATCTCTTAAAATAAGATCGCTTTTAGTATCAATTGATACACCAAAGCCATACTTTAAAATTAATTTTAATGCATTTCTCGTAAGTTCCAATTTTTCTTCTTCTGGATTATATGGGTCAGATAATGATCCAAAAGATACAACGCCCTTTAAACCTTTGCTTTTTAATTCCTCTTCTAATATTTCTAAAGCATTTTCTTTTATTCTAACTTCATCAAAATTATCAATATGGTAAGCTTCACATCTTGAGTCACAATAAATGCACCCCATTGGACAACCTTTATATAAATTCATGTGGTAATCAATTCCAAACCATCTGTCTCCTTGATCAGATTTTGTCATTATTGTCTTTGTTTTTATTATTTCCATTTAGATTCCCCCATACATTTTAATTATAGCTATTTTAAGAAAAAAATGCAAACGTTTGTTGCATTTATTAATATTTTTTGTAATTTCCAAATTTAATAATTAAATAATTTTTGACTTCTATTATACCCATTTTTCCATTATAGATTTCAAGCTGTTTAACAGGAATGTATTTTTTTAGATTTTTTTCTTGATAATATTTTTGTTCTTCTATTCCTATACTATATGCTTCTTTTACATATCCAGCAAGAAAAATTTGCAACCTGGCTTGTCCCTCATAAGTAAAATATGAATAAAAAGTAAAAATTAATAAAATAATAGAAGTAGTTAATAAGTATATTTTTTGCTTTTTTATATATTCTTGAATTATAAAAAACATAAATAAACAAATATAAATAAATAATAAAAAATCTGAAATTTTAAAAAATAATATTGAAGTAAAGAATATGATTTCAATTATACCTATTAAATAAATACAATTTTTTAAAATTTTATTCTGTTTTTGTTTTCTTACTGCTTTTTTGACAGAGAAAAAACTTAAAGCTAAAAGAATTAAATTTGATAAAATCCAAGTAAAGATTAATAAAAAATTTTCTTGTAATTTTTTTTGAAAAATAACAACTGCTGAAATATTATCTCTGTTAAACAAATTCCAACAAAAGGTAATATTTAAAATAAAAATAATAATATTAATTAGAACTAATAATATCGATGTTTTACATAATTTTTTTTTAAATAAAAAATAACATTCTAAAAATAATAGTAAATGAAATAATAATAAAATATACAACATTATTACCACCTACTATTATTTTAGCAAATTACTTATTTTTAGTCTATAATTTTAAAATGATAAAATATTATCTTTCTACTGATTTTAGCTATTTGTCTTGTGCTGTTAATAAATTTTATATTTAGAAATTAGGGCATTAAAACAATACGAAAACTACCATTGCTACTCACATGACCATATGTATTACGGAATGTAAATATACCTGCATCTGAACCACGATAGTAAGCACTCCCTCGTAAAAACCAAGGTATGTATGATAAAACAAACCAAGTTTCATCAGAATACCAACTGCCTATTTGTCTTGTTTGAGTTAAATATGTTTGGGTATTAAATGGGCCCATTTCGCCTGTTGCATCTCCTAGTATTCTTCGTTGATATTGTTCATCTACTGTAGCATAAGCATATGTATCATAATATCTTAGATTAGGGAAATCATACCCAGTTGTTAATTCTGTTAAGCCTGATGTATCTTCATCACATGTTGGACAACCAAACGGACCATTAAAGCCTGAATTATATAGACTATTTCGACCACTCATTGGCTTTCCATTTTGATCTAGCATAACTCCCATTACATATTCCCAAGCTCCTCCTGCCATATCATAAATTCCTGTAATGTTATTTGTTGTACTTGCTAATAAACTATTTGGATAAGCTGTATTACAACTACCATCATTACAATATCGATTGCATTCTTCATTTGTTGCAGTATACCCACATGTTGGTTCATTATTGGCTGCATAGCCTGTTATAAAATTTGAATTGTTGTTTATTCGGATACTTATTTGTGATCCATATATGCTATGTTGTAAGTAAGCTACTGCTCCCCACTCGGTATTCTTCATCATATGACTTTCTAAATTTCTTTTATAATCATATGAAGTATAAAAGGCATTTGCTACTTGAATATTTCTCCATGATTGAACATTTGGTTTGATTTGAACTGCATCTCCATTTCTGATGTTGTCTCCTGATCCACTATTTCTACTTGGTTCAAATTTTCCAACCCACATTCCATTTGTATTAAATGCTGTAAATGCTGGATGCGTTAACCAACTTCCTGTTGTTGTTCCGCTACTGATTGGGGTATCTTTATTTTCAAATACTACTTCTATTGTTTGGACGGCATTTTCAATTGTTGTTAAAGTTGGATAATTACCATCATCAAAGATTTTATATTTATATCTTGGAATCCATACAAAATAACTTTCGATTGCATCTTCTGGGATTACTGAGCCGGCTTTGTAGTTGTTTGCTGTACTTTCATCTTTTAATATTATGGCATTGGCCCAATTTTTTTTCTCATAATTATACCATTCACTACTTAAGTCAGCTCTTTTTACTGTTCCATCACTATTTATCGTTACTGGTATTAATTCGTCTTTGATTACCGGATATGCTCCATTTAAGATTGTTTCATTATATTCTTTTTTAAATTTTAAATAACATTTTGTCTTGGTTGTTGTTAAATTTTTTACTGTTGGTCCCCATATTTCATAGTTCCATATTACCTCTGCATTATTTGTACAACTACTATTTTCTTGATCAAACACATATTGACTTCCTTTTTCTGGGGCTGTTAATGATATTTGATTATCTATGTAATATGCAAAATAAATATCTCCTAAATCTTGAACGTTTCCATTTATTATATTAAAGTTTTCTCTTGTTTCAAATGAAGCAAATGATGTATATAAAAATACTCCTGTTATTAATAAAATACAAGCTATTGTAAATATTATTATTCCTGTTTTTTTTAAATCTTTTTTCTTATATTTTTCTAGCTTCATTTTACCACTCTTTTCATAAAAAAAATTACCATAGCTTCGCTATAGTAATTTTA
>CALVWG010000034.1 GCA_944364655.1 uncultured Bacilli bacterium
GATGACACAACAAAACCTACAGTTAAATTTGAAGATCAAGAAACGGTTGATACAAGTAGTGAAGGGGAACAAACCTTATCAATTGTCGTAAGTGATATTTATGAAAATGAAATTGTTGTCAAAGTAAAATTGATTGTTTCTAATAACGCTCCTCAAGAGTATATGTATTGTGAAACTACACTTAATACAGAAGTTAATGCTACAGCAAATGCAACATATCGTTTTGGTATAACATCTCTTGGTGAACTTTATAATTCTAAAAAAGTTATAACTTATGAGTTTGAAGATGAAGAAACATATAA
This sequence comes from uncultured Bacilli bacterium, assembly GCA_944364655.1. Taxonomy (GTDB): domain Bacteria; phylum Bacillota_I; class Bacilli_A; order RF39; family UBA660; genus Ventrenecus. The sequence goes on from CALVWG010000034.1 coordinate 303, forward strand.
TAATGCTGTTAAAGAAATTGAAGAAACAGGAAAATATGATAATTATGAGGGTAGCGTTTTTATGGACGAACAAAGTTATACAATTACAATCACTATTGATTTAACAAATGATGATTTATTAAAAAATTTTGATTTAGATTCATTTCCAACTTCTGAAGGTGACATTGAAGCTTTATTTACTAACCCTTGTGAATATAGTGAAGATTAACTCGTTTATTAAACGAGTTTTTTTATTTAAAATAGTTTTTTTGCTACAAAACACTTTTCATGCATAAGCTAAATTAGGAGGAATTTTTTTATGAAAATAATTGTTTATGCAATTTCTAAAAATGAAGAAAAATTTGTAGATAGATGGGTAAATTCAATGCAAGAAGCTGATGAAATAATAGTTTTAGATACTGGATCTAATGATAATACTGTTCAAAAACTAAAAGAACGTAATGTAACTGTTTACGAAAAAATAATTTATCCTTGGCGATTTGATACAGCTCGAAATGAAAGTTTAGCAAAAGTTCCGGATGATGCTGATATTTGTGTATGTACAGATTTAGATGAGGTATTTGAACCGGGATGGCGTGAAGTTTTGGAAGAGTACTGGAAAAGTGCAAATCCTACACGAGTAAAATATAATTATAACTGGAAATTAGATGAAAATAATAATCCTTTAGTTTATTTTTTGTCGGATAAAATTCATAATAGGAAAAATTATCATTGGAAAAATGCTGTTCACGAAGTTTTAACTACAAAAGATGATGAAAAAGTTATTGAGGTGCCTATTACTCTTAATCATTATCCTGATCCTAATAAATCTAGAGGTTCATATTTACCGTTATTAGAAATAAGTGTAGAAGAGGAACCAGAAAATGATCGTAACTTACATTACTTAGGCAGAGAATATATGTTTTATAAAAGATGGGATGATTGTATAAAAACTCTTCATAAACACTTAAATTGTAAAAATGCTACTTGGAAAGATGAAAGATGCGCTTCGATGCGTTTTCTAGGTCGAGCTTATCAAGCTAAAGGCTATTTAGAAGAAGCAGAAAACTGGTGGAAATTAGCTATTAATGAAGCTCCTTATTTAAGAGAAGGTTATATTGAATTAGCTAGCCTATATTTATCTCAAAACAAATTTAATGAAGCATATGATTTATTAACAAAGGCTTATCAAATTAAAGAAAAAAGCAAATCCTACATAAACGAAGAATTTGCTTGGAACGACGGTTTTTATGATTTATATTCTTTAGCGGCATTTTATACAAATCGTTATAACGAAGCGATAGAATATGTAAAAAAAGCTATTGAAATAAATCCAAAAGAACAAAGATATAAAGATAATTTGAATTTAATGCTACCATATGAAATTAACTAATTCTTTTTGCATGCACAACTAATCTTTCATTACTATTAGTACAAGTTGACAAAGTTAAAATGTAATCATCATTTGTAACTTCAATCCCAAAATCATGAATACTTCTAGATTTAGTCATATTAATAAATTCTTTTTTAGCGTCTTCATTTTCAAAAGAAACTTGTAAATAGTCATTTGTTTTAGCTATAGTATAAATTGAATAAATTTGCCATTTCATGGATTCATATAGAGTATCAAAAGTAATAATTAAATTATCAGGATTTTCATACCAAGATGAATTTAAGACTTTATGTAAAGTTCCAAACATAACACCACTATAATACATATTGTGGCCATATATAATTGTATTATCATTTAACACTTTATCAGAATTTCGAAAATCCATAAAAATCCAACCATTTTTATCATCTTCTTGATATAAATTTTTCTTTAAATAATATTTATTATCTGAATAAGTAACAACAGGGTAATCTACATTTGTTTCATTTACTTTTAAATAACCAATTATATCAGAATTAATACTTCTTAAAGAAGCTATATAATTATTTTTAATAACTAAACCATCTTCATTATTTATTGGTTCATCAATATTAGTATCAGCAATAACATCATTAACTTTATTTTGAATTTCTGTAACTTGCTGCATTGCATAATAATTCTGAATAAAAATATAAGAAATAGAACCAATAATAAATATTCCAATTATTAAACTACATAATTTTAAAGTGTTTAAGCAAACTTGTTTCATTAAATTATCTTTTAAATAATCATCAGAATAAACTAAATTAATAAATAGTTTATTCTTTTTATTTGTTTTATTTAAATTTTTTAAATAAATTATTTCATCTTCTTTATCAATATTAATATAAAGTTGAATTAAAATATTTTTAAAATTATAATTTTTTAAATTTTCTAAAACAAACTCTAAATCATTTTTATCAAATACATAAAAATCTACAATTTTTAAATATCTATTAATTTGCAAAAAAGTTTTAAAATCATCTCGATCTTCATCATTTAATTTAGCATATATTTTAATTCTTTTTTTATAATAAATTTTAGAATAATCTTGAAGTTCGTTTTGTTTCATAAAATCAGATAAATAAAATGTTTCGCTTCTTGTAAAAACTTTTATATTATGATTATCTAAAAAATCTAATACAAAATTGGCAACATTAAAACATTCTAATTCTTTAATGTTTTTTAATTCAACAAGTTTTTCACAATAAGTATAAGATACAGTTTCATTTTTTTTAATTTTAATTTTTTTAACACTTGTGTTTTTAAAAAAAGGTGTTAAAAACATAGCTAAATTAGTATTTTGAAAAACTAAAGTATCTATTTTATTCATTGTACATAGTTCTTTAAAAAAAGGTAAAACTATTTTTTTATTTGTACAAATATAATCATCTGTAAATATTAATTCACTATCGCTTATAATATTGGTGTTCATCAAATCTTCTCTAATTATTTGATTTGATTTGAAAGAAAAATACAAGGAATTGTTTTGTATTAAAATAAGAATTTTTTTCAATCTTTTCACCACCAATTCATTCTATATATTATAATACCATATTTTTACATAATTATTGTAAAAAAAGAAGAAATATGTAGAATTTTTGTATTTTTATGGTATAATAAAGCCATAATATAAAAGGAAAAGAGGTTATTATATGAAAAAAAGAAATCTTGTGTTGAGTTTCATTTTACTACTATGTGTAGCATTATATCCTTCTATGGCCAATGCTGCTAGTGGAGCTGTTTTTGGATCAAAAGTTGTAATATCTGATTCAATGGATTTAACTAATACTACTTTAAATGGTAACAGTGTTAGTATTGAAAATAATGGTTCTAATACCAAAATTTATTTAGGTGTTCAAGTTACATCAGGAACTGTAAATGATTATAATGTTACTTTGAAATTAGGAAATTCAAACTTTACATTTAGTCGTGGAAGTCGTAGTTCTGGTTGGACTGGAACTATTACTAAAGATGAAACAGATCCAACTATAGTACATGTTAATTTAAAAAATGAAACTGGAGTAACAACTGGTTTACATCAAGTAGCAACAATTACATTAAATGTTGATTCAAGTGTTCAATCCACTGAAACATGTTCAATTAGTATTAGCCAAGAAGATACACCAACAACTCCAGAAAATCCAACTTGTGAAATTGTCGATGGAAAATACTATGATGATAATGGTGTAGAAGTTACTAAAGAAGAATATGAAGAAATTTGTTTAAACCCAGAAAACCCACAAACAGGATCATTTTTACCATATGCTGTTATAATAGGTGGCGTTGTTGTTGCAGTTGGTTTATACATGTTTACAAAGAAAAATAAAATATATCATATTTAAAAGAGCGTAGCTCTTTTTTTTTATAAAAAATTATAAACTCCAGTTAATTAGATATTGACATGGGGGGGGGTTATTGTGATAAAATTACTATAGCGAAGCTATGGTAATTTTTTTATGAAAAGAGTGGTAAA
>CALVWG010000035.1 GCA_944364655.1 uncultured Bacilli bacterium
AGAACAAATGAAAACCAATAAAAAGATACCATTTGATAATAAACACGTTATTCTAGAAAAAGAAACTTTTGATAGTATGAATAATGTAATTAATGAATCTAAAAAAGTTATGGAATTACAACCTAAACTACAAGCAATATTTAATGAAGTTGATAGTTATGCTAATAGTTATAAATCCCTTGAAAAAGAAAATCAAAAATATAAAAAAGAAATTAGTAAGTTAGAATATGAAAATCAAAACCTAGAGCAAGAAAATAGAAGTTTAATTTATAGATTAAATGAACTATTTCAATTATTAAAGAGATTTTTAAGGAAACTATTGCAACGAGGCAATGATTACACCAAAGATGAAACTGCTCTAGTTGTTAAAGATTGTTATGATAATAGTGAGTTTGATATGGGAGATGTTGTAAGAATATCTAAAGGAACTACTAAACAAGATGAATTATTTGATTATGTTGAAGCACCTGATTACTATAAAGAACGAGTTAGAGATTATGATGAAGATGAATATGATAAAGACGATTTTGATTTAAGTAGATAAAATTAAAAAATACTCTTGATTTTTTTAATTGTTTGAGTGATAAATAAAAAGACAAGAAAACGAGATTAAACCTATTTTAATCGTTTATATTGAGGTTTTAAGGTTAAGTTTAATCTCTTATCTGTTCTTTAAAATAAAGTGCCTCAAATGGCAAATACAAAAGGTGGAAGATTTATGCTATTAGAAAATAATACAGAAAGGGTAATGAATTTAGTTGATATGGTTGATGACTTAAATGATATTGATAAAGTTAGATTAGCAATACACTTATTAGAAGAATCTTATTTCTCTATTGAATATGATGAAAGTTTTATTAGATTATTAAAAAAAGTATTAGAAATATTAGATCCTAATTCTAAAAAAGTGATAACTAACTTTGCTAAATATAAAAACTTACTATTTATATCAGCTAAATATATGGAATTGTCTACATTAGAAAAGCAAAAGTTTTCAGTGGAACTATTATTTAATATCTTTCAGTATGGCTTTAATAATGAAGAAATAAACAATAAAATCAATCAGGAACTAAATGTATATGACTATTGTTATTCATTAAATATATTATAAAAAGTTAAAGTAATTTTTTTGTTAAAAATATCATTTTTCGTGGTATAATAACAACTAATTGATTGGGGGATTAATTATGTATAAAAGTGACATTAATTTAAATCTATATAAAATATTTTATGAGGTTGCTTTAAGTGAAAGTATATCTGATGCTTCTAAAAAATTATTTATTACACAATCTGCAGTAAGTAAAGCTATAAAAAAACTAGAAGAAGACTTAAATACAAACTTATTTTATAGAAACTCTAAAGGAGTTAAATTAACTGAAAAAGGTGAAGAACTTCTTTTTTATGTTGAAGAAGCATTTAATAATTTAGTTACTGCTGAAAGAACAATGATAGAAAGTAAAACTTTAAATAAAGGTAAAGTATCAATAGGAGTTCCTTCACAAATAGGTTCGTTTTATATATTTGAAGATATTACTAATTTTCATAAAAAGTATCCTAATATTGAAATAACAATAATAAGTAAAACAACAACACAATTATTAAAGTTGTTAGAACGACATGAAATAGATTTTATAATTGATACATCTCCAATTAATACTAAAATTGATAATATTATAATTCAACCATTAATTGAGGTAAAGAATTGCTTTGTTGCAAAATCTAATACTTCAATTGATATTGATAAAATTAAAACAATTAAAGATTTAGCTAATTATCCTTTAGTTTTGCCAATTAAAGGAACTGACAATAGAAAACAATTAGATAAAGTTTTTGAAAAGAATAATGTAGAATTAAATAATGTTATAAATATTCACACAAGTGAAATGATTGCTGGATCTATAAAAAAAGATTTAGGTATAGGGTACATTATATATGATGTGATAAAAGATAATGTAGAAAATGGAGAATTTAAAATTATTGATATAAAAGAAAACTTACCAAAGATTACGATCAATTTAGTATACATTGAAAAATATTTAACAATAGCACCTAAGTTTTTTATAGAAAACTATTTAAAAATTAATATTAATTAAGTATGAATTTATTTCATATCACTTATGAAAAAACGAGAGGTTCTAACTACCATTTTTAATGTTATAATTACAAACGAGGGAGGAAAATATGGAAAGTGTAAAAACAACTGATTTGGCAATATTAGCAAAATCATTTTACTTATTAGGGGATACACTTGATTATTGTTATGATTGCAAATATTGTAGATTAAACGGAGAAAAATGCGAAGAAAAACACTATAACATTTTACCTAGCGAAATTAATCCTAATTTTACAAATATACCTGTTGCAGTAAATTTATTTTATGGTGATCCTTTATTACAAATAGATAATACTATAAATTATTTAAGAAGATTAGAAAGTGCTAAACACAAGGGCCCTGTAATCATTATTACTAAAGGGGATTTTTCAAAATTTCCGGATGTAGCATTTGATTTAGATTTACATATTGCCTTTTCTACTTTTGGTGTCGATTCACCTTTGGATGGAAATACTATGGAACGATTTGAAAATAATTTAAAGGAAACTAAAAAAAGAAAAAATAATTACAAATATTCAATAGAATATAGACCAATTATTTATAATGTTAATGACAGTGTGGAAGCGTTTGATAGAGTATTTAGTTTAGCAAAACAATATAATTTAGCAATTGGCTATTCAGGATTACAAGGTAAACCTGAGAGTGTAAAAATCTGGCAAGAACAAGGAATAGATTTACAACCATACCCAGGATTTAAATTTGGTCATAAAAAAATAATTGATGCAAAAATAATGGAATTATTTGAAAAGATGGCGCAAAGTTATAATGTACCTGTATTTAGAAAAACATCTTGTTTGTTTTCTTATGTACACGATTTGCCTCGAGATTATAATGCACATTATTATAGACCATCTGAATTAGGATGCAATAATTGTGTTATGCAAGAAAAGTGTAAAGAATTTAAATCTAGTTTGCCACTTGAAAATGATTTGCATGATATCATACCTTTTGAGTATGAAATAATAAATAAGAAAGATCATGTATGCATATTAAAACAAAAAGGTATTTGTGAATTTCCTACAGAAGATTGTGCTCATATTAGCGGAAATATTATACATATTCCACAAATGCTTACAACATCTGATGTTAGGGCTATTAAATGGTTGACAGGATATACTGTAGATGCTAATTTTTATGAATCCCCTAAAATTAGTGAAGCTTGGGTTAAAGATAAATCGTTGATTTTGAGGAAGAAATAATGAAAATAGGATTAGATATTGATGGAATAATATTAGATTTTGAAAGAACTATGCGATCATATGCAGAATTATATGATTTGTTAATATTGAGAAAAGATGGAGTAAAAGATTCAAATCAATTTGATTATTTAAAAAGATATGCTTGGACCGACGAAGAAAAGAAAACATTTATTGATAACTATTTAGTATATGCAACAATAAACTCAACTCCACTAATTCCATTGGTTGAAGAAATGCTAGAGTTGTTTCAGTTAGAAGGTTATGAATTTTTATTTATAACTGCAAGGGGAACCATAAAAAAAGAAACTAAAGAAGCTGTAATTCAAGTGTTCAAAAAAAATAATATTCCAACTGACAATATATATTGGGGTATTAAAGATAAGGTATCTAAATGTAAAGAATTAGGAATTGATTTAATGATTGAGGATAATCCATCTACTTGTAAACTATTGAGTGACAATAAAATAAAAACTTTATATTTTAGAGATAAGGATAATGAAAAAATTAAAAATAATGAGTTTTTAACAGAAGTGTCAAATGTTGGAGAAATATGTAGATATATTTTGACCTTAAATGGTTTTAAAAACTCACAGGAAACATATGAAAAAGTATTATTAAAAAACAGAAAGAAGTGATTTGATATGAATAAAGAATATAATGAAGTTAAAAAATTTCAACAGGCTTTTGGGCATCCATATTCGGAAACACCTATTACATTACCACTTGAAAGAGCTAAAAAAAGATATGCTTGGATGCTAGAAGAAATAAACGAATTTTTAGAAGCATCTGAAAAACAAGATATAGTAGAACAAGCAGATGCTATGATAGATACAATATATTTTGCATTAGGTACTTTAGTAGAAATGGGAATTGAACCAGATGAATTATTCTATATAGTGCAAAATGCTAATATGAGTAAATTATGGCCTGATGGCAAGCCACATTATAATGAGATGGGAAAAGTTATCAAACCTCAAGGATGGGAAGATCCTCATAAAAAGTTA